>NZ_JBANBK010000030.1:0-89645 GCF_053572325.1 Bradyrhizobium sp. UFLA05-112
CTCAAGCTCGATGACCCCTCGTTCAACGCACCGATCTACGCGAACCTGTTCGAGGACGAAGCCAGCGAAGGCTACACCCTCCTCTGGTCGCGCCCGCGCAAGACCGGCGAGTAAGCCTCGCGCCGAGTACGCCCCGCCCGATCCAGTCGGGCGGGGCGCTTTTTGACGCCGAAAAGAAAGCCGCCAACGGGACCGGATCGATCGGCGTCGATCGCATCATGGATTTCGCTTTGCTGTCTTGGCACGCGGTTTGCAAAACTCCTCGTCAGGCAAGACAAGATCGACGTGACTGACACCTAGCGTGCTTGCGAGCTCGAACAGCGTCACCACAGTCGGATTGCGCTGACCACGCTCCAACTTGCTGATGTATTGTTGAGTGAAGCCGGAGGCCTCGGCGAATTTCTCCTGCGTGAAGCCTTCCCGCTTCCGCAGCTTTAAGAAATTCCGGCCCACCAACTTGCGCATGTCCATCTGCGCAAGTTGCGTCTTTACATACTAGGAGGTTTATCTCCTATAATATGTATTCTCGGGTTGGGACCGAGCCAGGGAATAGAGCTAAAGTGCGATCTTCAGCGAGCAAGCCCCGCGCGTCGAGTCGCCACCGACACGTTTGTTCTCATACTTTGCGGGATTCTCATGCAAACGCCGCTTAACCCCGATGTCGCGGACTTGGCGCCCACAGATGCGGCGCTGACGTCCTATGACGAGCAGCATCTGGTGACATATTGGCGGCTGCTCGATGCCGAGGCCGATGGCGCCGATTGGAGCGAAGTTGCCCGGATCGTGTTGCATATTGATCCAGATCGCGAGCCAGCGCGCGCTCGCAATGCATTCGACAGCCATTTGGCGCGCGCGAAATGGATGGCTGACCGCGGCTACCGCGATTTGCTTCGCGCCGGCGCTCCCAAATAGCAAAAAAAGTCGCTGGGATCGCGCTGCGGAGAAGGAATTTCTCTCGCTGATGGCGTGATCGACTATCTGCATCACGTGATGCACAAATAGAGACTTCCATGACAACCCTGGGATTTATAGACACTGCGCCGCAATTTTGCTTTGGCGGGAGATCACAGCAGTGTCTAAATTCGACTGGCGCTCACCGGAATCGTATCAGAGTGTCAAAGACGGCGAGATGTCGGATTTCGCTTGGGAAATCCTCCGCCGCAATCCCAAGTATCAAGCTGACTATCGGGACATGTTTTCGAAACACGGGCGGGTGACTCCCGAATTTCGGAGGAGATGGGGCCTCTGCTTTCGCTCATGACCCCCAGGGGTCCTTTCACGAGCAGACCATCTTCTGGGCGCCGGAGGCCTTGCCGGCGGTGCTGCCGATCGTTCGGAGCGCTTCCGGCTCGAATATCCTTGCCGCTGGCCTTGCACTTGCCGATCCTGCATCGCGTCGCATCAGACGGGCAGCGGACGGTTGGCATGTTGTATTGCGCATTCACGGAACCAAACATCATCTATGGCTGAAACAGGCCCCGCAGTTCGGTGCCTCTTATGCATTCGAACTGCCGCCTGACGCCGAGTTTAACATCCGTGCCCACGCCGCATATCGGTTCTTGCTTGCGATCAACGGTCGCTCGCCAGGACCTCCGTTTCATCACCTATCAGCCCAACGACGTAAGCGCTTAACGCTGGCGCTGCGCGCATTCGATGGGCGCATGGACGGCGCCACATACCGTGCCGTTGCCGAGGTGTTGTTTGGTGCAAGACGGGTCTCCGAGCGCGCCTGGAAAACCCACGACCTGCGCAGCCGAGTTATCCGCTTGGTTCAGGCCGGCTTGGCGCTGATGCGCGGCGGCTATCGCGCATTCCTTCGTCCACCCTCTCGCAAGGAATAAAACCGATACTGAAAGTCGATTCCCAACCTTAGAACGTACGCTCTGAGCGCCTTCGTGGATTGCGAGTTTAAGTCTTGAGAGTGCTGCAGGGACGTCGGCTACCTGTAGCGACGTCTCGAAGGGGTTCATCTAGCTTGGGGTAAGCGAACGTCTACTCTGACGCCACACGGCCGATCTGGATTGGGTCGGGCGGCCGAGGTCAAGCCTTCGGACACACGATGGCACTGCCGCTCCCTGAATTCAGCGAGCTCAATTGTAGAAGAGCAGCTTGCGTGTGACGTGTGCCCCACGGGGTCGGGATATTCCGAAGAAAGCAAGTGAGCAATCGTTCTGACGTATGCCGGACACCTTGGCCATCCGTTCCTCAAATGCAGCAATTTGTAGTTCTCCACTTTCATGTTGCTTGCGCATGACAGCTGAAGCTGAGCCGTGCTTGGCCTCTGAAATGATGAGGTCTGCCCCCCAAGCCTCACGATCTCGGCGCGCAACATCATCATGCGGGCACGCCATCACGAAACGGCCTACTGGAGCGCATCTCAATCGGCCTTCGAAGCCGTGAGCGCTTCATTCAACTGTGCCGCGATTGAATTTGCGACCTGTAAGGTCTCCTCTTTCTTGGAGGCGGCCAGTCGTTGCGCTTGTTGAAATATCGAGGGGCCGAAAGCCAACGTGGAGTTCTCTTCTGCTTGCGAACCGTTACCGCATACGGCGCCGTCAGCGGGGATGTCAAATGATCCTTCTGTCTTGCCCTCGAGAAAATCCCAGCAGGCTCGAAATAACTGGCGATAGCCTTGGGTTACTTCCGGACCCTTATCGACGACGCCGGCCCGTTCGGCGAACCGAAGGTCCTCCTCATAACCGAGCTCTATCAAAAGCTCCGTCCCAACGAGATCGGTCACGACCTGCATCTCTTCGATGCTCAGGTCGGCTTGCCAAGCCTGCACTGATCGGTCATCGATAGCCTTTTTCTCCAGGATCTTGCGATCCCCGAAAGTGCTGGACCGGAGATAGTCCATTTGCTCCATCGGTGCCGATGCCACGTCCGTTGGGCTGTAACCCAGGCCAGCAAGCACGCGCCGGATTTCCTCGTCGGGGTGCGCCACAAGGACCTCGTATTGCACCACCTGCGTCTGAGGCCGACTGCGGTACGCTGCAAGCGCAGGTAAACCCAGAACGAGATCGGCGAGAGAAGATGCGATCGCAGGCGTCGGTTGGCCCAAGACGATATCGGCAACACACGAAGCGATCGCAGGCGGATAACTTGCCGACAGGAGGGGAACGCCCCACGTCGTTTTCAGCGACGCCGCGATGGCGTAGGGATTACGCATGAGAACCAGTCGCGGCGCTTCCGGATAGAGGGAATCCAAAAAATCGAGCACCGTCCAATAGCGCGGAGTCTTGTCTATCAGGGTGCGCTTGCCCGCAGCTGCCAAATATCGGCCATAAGCAGCGTCGGCAAAAGTGCGAGTGACGATCGTTCGATCTATTCGCCCCAAGAACTCCGAGGTTGCTGTCTGAACCAGGGATGCGCCGGCTGGGTGACGATGGTCCACTTTACCGAAGGCCTCAAGTGCCAACATGAGCCACGGCTCAGGCGGAGCCAAAATATCTGGGTGGCGCTGAAGCAGATGCGCCAGCAGCGTCGTCCCCGAGCGGGGAAGACCTAGAAGAAAGCACACCGCAGGCGAATGGTTTACATCCTGGTTCATCATTCAACATCCTATACTTGGACAGACCCACCGTCCGTCCTGAACCCTTTTTCCGGCCGATGAGAAACATCACCAGCAATGCAGCTTCAGGTAGGCTTCAACCATTGCGATCCTCACATGACGTGTCCGTAAGGATCTCGACTTGCCGCGACAAAGTCCGACGAAATTATAGTCGCGCTTGGCTTTTGCGCTGCATGCCCGTTCACGGTTAGGGGGCGGACGACCCAAGCGCGGCAGGTCCGATTAGGGCGTACATAAAATGCCGGTGATTTAAGGGGACGGGCAGGTTTGCATCATGTATGGATCCCATTCGCATCGGATCTCGATGACTGGACTATTCATATTTGGCAATCTGGCTGCCATGAAATCGATCCATTTGACCAGACTGCAGCCCGGACCCAATCGGTGGCGACCAATCCTTGCGAAGCTGCAGCTGCGCAAGTTTCGTTCAGTCGCGCGGTGTTTATCCATATCAACGTGGGGAGCCTCGGAAAAGCATACTGTGGTTTATAGAAATATGCGCTTAGCGACCTAGAGGAAGTCCTTCGCTTCGAGCCGGCACGATGCCGCTCACGCGTCCGCCGAAGATGACGGTCGTCATGGGTTCGCCTCAGCCGATACGCGTCGCAGACCTTAGAATTCGTCTCAGAGCTGGGGCGAAGATGATTCCGATATCTGAGTTCTCCGACTGACCTTTATTATCGGCCATTCGTAGATTGGCAAAATCAATGGTTTTGATCGAACCATTCAGGCGATAGATAGATCCACTCGGCTCAGCCTCTCTGTCTGAAAAAGACAAGGCTGCCGATTCGGTGCCACTTATTCAAGCAAACTGCCTCTCGGTGCGGCTTCTGCGGCACGCAAGTGAGGGTCGTCTCAGAACCTCCATTTCATTTTCCAGCGCCGCGAGAGTTTGACGTTGGTGCTGCGCGCCCTCGATTGACGCACGCGATCGCGAGTCCGGCCACTGTCCAAATGTTAGTCGGCCTCGGACGGTCCGGGAGCGCGCCTCTAGACGCGCCAACGATGCAGCGGCGGACCATCGCTTTGCGCAACGTTTGTCAACTGATGTGCGTTGGCTGACGGACAGTGCTCTGCCTGTCAGCTGTCAGGAACGGAGCCGGGGTGCCGAAAATCATGACTGCATCTTCGGCATCCCCTTAAGCACTTCTACTCCCCCATGATGCTCGTCGGCGCGCGATCAAACGCGCGCATCCTCCAGACGAGCACGGGAGCTGCTCAAATGCCCGATCCGACCGCCGGCTTGCCGCCGCGATTATTGCGCACCCCTGAAGCGGCACGCTTTCTCGGCCTGTCCGGCCGAACTCTGGAAAAGCATCGCACCTATGGCACAGGGCCGACCTATCGCAAGCTTGGCGGCCGCGTTGTCTATGCGCTGGAGGACCTCAAAGCCTGGGCGGACCGTGGAGCCAAGAAATCAACCAGCGATCCCGGCATAGGCACGGTCTTGCCCGCAAAACGGCAGACGCCGATTCCGTATGCAGGCAAGGAGCGGCGCTGACCCATGTCGGACTGCATATCCTCTGCCCATGGGCGTCACTCTGAGCGCGGTCAACGCGATCTGTTGCGCTCATTGCCTGGCGACCTCTCACCATACGATGCGCAAGTCCTGACGGCATATCCGTTCTCCTTGCCGTCAACGTCGATACGGGTTTTACCGATCAACTTCCGCGCTGGGGCAATCACGTTTCGTGCGGAAGATATGTCGGAACGTGGCATGGTTCCGATTTGGAGTGCGGACGTTTTGATCTGGGCAGGTTCGCAGATTGGCGAGACTCGAGGTGCCGGCGCGACAACGCCCCGGCTGTTGGCAGCTACCCCATACGAGATCCCGACCTTCGTAGATCGCGGCGCCAGCGTGCGCGACTTCGAACGCCGCAAGGCTGCACACGACCGGTTGCAATTGACAACCATCACGATTTCGATGCGCCAGCCAACCGAGCGCCGACGCCATCGCTTCTCTGGGATCAACGAATGGAAGGAGACGGCAGATATGCACGGTCATGCCTGCGGAATCGATCTCATCGGGCGGCATCGGTTCTCCAAGGGTGTTCGCAGTGAGGCCCCCGTATTGATCATCGCCCGTTCCCCGTTCGATCTGACTGGCGGATTTGAACGATGCCTCTATCGCCTCAAACGCAAACATGATGGCGGTCAAACGGGCGGCTGGCGCGTTGATTTCGTTCATCTCCACGCCAAGCCGAATAGCCTATTCCCCCTCGAGCACTTTGCTTACGACCCGCGCCAGATCGTCCGTCGTCAAACCCTACCCCAATATCGGCTTGTCATCACGCATGACACTGACGCTGTGGACCGATTAAACTTCGCGCCACTTCAGGTCCGTCCCATTGCAAAACAGCTGCGAAGGCAGGCGCATCTCGGAGCAGAGGCAAGGCCTGAGAGCTGCATCGCGCTATCAGGGACAAGAACTCTGGTGCCTTCGGGGACCGGGCCTTGCCGCTATCGGAAATGGAAAGTGCCGGTAACGCTCCGCTGCGTGGTGGCTGCCCGCTCCACTAGCTCTGCTAACCCTGAATCCGTCCGATTCCTCCTAACACATCAGACGCTTTCGTCTGCAATCAGCAAGGTGGCCGCCGCGAGGGTTTCGCGACCGCGCCTAGTTGCACTTCACTATAACCTCTCGGCGGCAGCCAACGTTATTGCAGCCGCGGGCCAGCGGATACGCGTCTGTCGGCGCGAACCAGAGACGTCTCCGAACAAAGGAGCCGTCAAATGAGCGATGTCACAACTGTCGAACTCTTGTGGGTCAAAGGGCGGATCGAGAACCGAATTCGGTTCGGCCGGCCCGTATCGGAAAAGATCATTGACCAACACCGCCGGATTCTTTCATTCGCGACCGGTAGCATTTTCGCGTTCGTGCGCTGGACGTCCAACGATTTTGGAACCGTTCTGTCGCGTATCGACATTCTGCGCGCCGCGGCGCCACGGCAGCGATATTCAACTGTCCCTTGGGTGTACCCCGGCGGAGAAAGTCTGCTCCGATTGTCAGGATGGACAAAAGTCGAGCGCGCACTGCAATTGATCGATGCGGTTGAGGCACTTGAGATCAATCCTGCAGATGCTGCGCCAGACTATTGGCATCACGTTCACAACCGCCTCTCTGTCAACGAAGCGCCGCGAACCTACACCCGAGCGCGCCACCAGGCTTGGCTGCGCCGTCGAAGACGGGGCCTCTGATGGGACGGCTGACGATTATTCTAGCGACCTGCGGATCGGCAGCTCTCGCGTTGTGCTCGGACAGAGATGTAGCTCCATCGTACATCTGGAATGCTTCAGAAAGTGTTCCGATCGGCCTCTATCGTCTGCAGCCATCGCGACGATTGACTGTGACTGAGCTCGTGGCGGTTCGCCCGCCCGAGCCGCTTGCCACCTTCATGGACTTGAACGGCTATCTGCCGATCGGCGTTCCCATGCTCAAGCGCGTCATTGCGTTGCCGGGGCAAACCGTCTGCAGAAATGGCCTCGTCGTTTCCGTCGACGGCATCGATATGGGTCAGGCGCGGGATCGCGATGCACGTGGCCGTCCGCTGCCAGTTTGGCTCGGATGCCGCCTCATAGCGCCAGACGAAGTCTTTCTCATGAACTGGCAGTCGGCGGACTCGTTCGATGGACGCTATTTCGGCCCGATTCCGGCATCCGTCGTCATCGGACAAGCTCTGCCCGTATGGACAAAGGGAGACTGATCTTGTTCGGCCCGCTCCGTGGATATGCAGTCTCGTCGGTTGATGGATCGCCGCGCCCTTGCTCCTTCTCGGCCCGACCTTTTAAGAAGATCGTGCGCTATCCTCGTCGGCGGTGGCCTCGCACCCAGCGGCCGAACTCGCTACCCATCAGTTTCGCGAGCGCAAGCGCCTGCGTTTCAATCTGCGTAATGGCGGTTTGGGTTTTGGGAGCTCTGCTGGTCCTCGAATTGCCGTCGGAAGGTTGGGCTGAGACCGCAATCCCGCCGCTTAGTTTGCATTCGCTCAGCTCCCTGCATGTCAATTCATATACAGCCTTCATGGCCGAAGCCTCCCGCCGATTTGCGATCCCGGAGCACTGGATCCGTGCCGTCGTGCAGGTCGAGAGTAGCGGAAACGTAGACGCCGTATCGTCCCGGGGAGCATTGGGCCTGATGCAAATCATGCCCCAGACTTGGGTCGACCTAAGTATTCGCTACAACCTCGGTGTCGACCCCTTTGACCCCCGCGGCAACATTCTCGGAGGGACGGCCTACCTTCGCGAGATGCTCGACCGGTTTGGACGGCAAGGATTTCTCGCAGCTTACAATGCGGGCCCAAAGCGTTATGAGGCGCATCTGGCGACAGGGCGACCACTACCCCAGGAAACCCAGGTTTACGTCGCCAGGCTCGAAGGATTGATCGGCATTGGGCAGAACGAGCATGCGGCTTTGGCCATCCGACGCATTCTTCCGTGGCAGCAGGCAGCATTATTCTATGACCGCTCGGACAGCTCGTCGGCTAATGCCGGATCGACATCAGCTCCGCATTCGATGAGCACTCCGAACGACCCGGCGTACATACGAAGGCCTGTCTTCGTACCTGGTGCGACCGGGCTCTTTGTGCCGCGATCAACCGAAGCGGTGTCCCGATGATCGCAATCGTATTTCGTCGCGTGTTGTCGAAGTTTATCGCGCGTTGGAGAGTGCTCGGGAAGGAGCAGGGAATGTTCGACCGCGGATGGCAGGATAAAAGCCGCAAGGTGCGGCCGGTCGGTTGGGTGAGAATTGCCAGTGAATTCAGATACGCTCCAAACATTGCGAAGATCCGGCACAACTTGTCATTTTCGCCAAGACGCTGTTTTGGCTCGGCTTTCCCCACATTGCGGGGGCCGATATGACGCGTAACGATGATTTCCGCATTCGCCCAGGCCGAATCGGCTCGACACGCGGGCCGCGAACAAAGCCCTTCCTGGCGCAAGCCTTACAGGCCGCGCAGGAGGCTGGCGGTCTTTCACGTCGTGCCGGCAGTCGTGGCGGCAGGTTTGGGCGTGGGCGCGCTGCGACCCTTAGGGCCAACCGGCTCTTGCAAGATCGCGGCCGCGGCGCCATGGTCAAGGCGCGTGTCGTGCGGCGGATGCGCTCGCCAGGCGGCCTGCGGGCCCATATCGGTTACCTGCGGCGCGACGGCGTCACCCGTGACGGATCGCGAGGCGAGCTATTCGATGCCGCCGGAGATGGCGCAGATGGCCGAGCCTTTGCTGAGCGCTGTGAGAACGATCGGCATCATTTCCGCTTCATCGTCTCGCCAGATGACGCCGGCGAACTCGCAAGTTTACGGAGCTTTACGCGCGAGTTGATGGACCAGGCCGCACGCGATCTCGGTACACGGCTTGACTGGGTCGCCATCGACCATTGGAATACTGAGCACCCCCACATTCACATCCTGGTGCGGGGCCGGGCCGACGATGGTTCCGACCTTGTGATCAGTCGCGATTATATCGGAACGGGCCTGCGGGCCCGCGCAAGTGATCTGGTCACCCGCGAGCTTGGTCCCCGATCAGAGCTTGAGGTTCGGCGCGGTCTTGAGGCAGAGGTGGCGGCCGAGCGCTGGACACGGCTCGACCGTGCGCTTGCCTGGGAAGCGGGACGTACGGACGGGGTGATTGATCTGCGGCCGGAGCGCGGCGGCGGGTCCGACCCGTTGCGCGAGATCCGGATTGGCCGGATGCGGACGCTCGAGCGGCTCGGGCTCGCCGAGCCCGCCGGTCCGGCGCGCTGGGTTCTCGCTCCTGATATAGAGCAGCGCTTGCGTGCGCTTGGGGAACGCGGCGATATCATCAAGCGGCTGCACAAGACACTCGCAAAGGAGGGCGCCTCTCGTGCGCCATCCTCCTGGGCACTTGAGGGGGAACGTCATGGCGAGCCTGTTATCGGCCGCCTTATCAGCCGCGGGCTCGATGATGAGCTCAAGGGATCGGCATTCGCCGTCGTCGACGGGATCGACGGACGTGTGCATCATATTAGGTTCCCCGAAATCGATGCCGCCGGTGACGGCCCTGTTGGCGGTATTGTCGAGCTGCGTCGCTTCGAGGATATGAGGGGCCGTCAGCGGGTCGCGCTTGCGGTCCGCTCAGATCTTAATCTCGACCAGCAGGTGGCTTCGGAAGGGGCGACCTGGCTCGATCGGCGCCTGGTCGCTCGTGAGCCCGTCGATCTGGCGCGTGGCGGATTTGGCGCCGAGGTTCGGTCCGCGCTCGATCGCAGGATCGATGCGCTGGTAGAGCAGGGGCTTGCTCGCCGGGATGGCGACAAAGTCACATTGGGCCGCAATCTGATTGGCACTCTACGCAACCGTGAGGTCGATAATTTGGGCCGGCGCTTGGCCTCCGAAACTGGGCTGGCGCATTTGCCCGCTGAGGCGGGAGAGACCATTTCCGGGGTTTACCGCCAAAGGATCTCGCTCGCCTCCGGTCGCTTCGCCATGATCGACAACGGGCTAGGCTTCCAGCTCGTGCCCTGGATCCCGTCGCTCGAGCGTGAGCTCGGCAAACAGGTCAGCGGGATCGCCGGTCCTGGCGGGGTCGACTGGAGTTTTGGGCGCAAGCGCGACCTTTCGCTCTGACCCGCCGATCTCTTCGCCATGCTGCGCGACAACGCGACCTCGAAAGGATTGCCGTTGAATGGCGCCCTCACGGTGCGCATCAATTCTGGCCATGCCCGCGACGAAGATTCTTTGGGGTCAACTGCTCTTTGTCTCTATGGTCGTGCTCGCTTTCCTCTGGGCGGCTACCGAATGGACGGCCTGGCGTCTGGCCTTCCAGCCGCAGCTCGGGCCTGCCTGGTTCACGATCGCGGGCTGGCCTATCTACCAACCGGCTGCCTTCTTCATTTGGTGGTTCGAGTTCGACGCCTACGCACCTATCATCTTCGTCAAGGGAGCATGCATCGCCGCAAGCGGCGGAATCGCATCGGTGGGCGTAGCCATCTTCCTTTCGGTATGGCGGGCCAAGGAAGCTCAGCATGTGACAACATATGGGTCGTCCCGCTGGGCGGACGCGCGGGAGGTTCGCCGTGCGGGACTTCTGGGGCTAGATGGCGTCGTGCTCGGTCGCTTTGATGGCCGCTACCTCCGGCACAATGGACCCGAGCATGTCTTGTGCTTTGCCCCGACCCGTTCCGGCAAAGGCGTCGGCCTTGTCATTCCGACACTGTTGACCTGGCCGAACTCCACGATCGTCCACGATATCAAGGGCGAGAATTTCCAGCTGACCTCCGGATGGCGCGCCCGCTTTGGACCAGTGCTGGTCTTTGACCCGACCAATGCGGCGAGCGCGGCCTACAATCCACTGCTCGAGATTCGCCGAGGCGACTGCGAGGTCCGCGACGCCCAGAACATCGCCGATATTCTCGTCGATCCCGAGGGCGCGCTCGAGCGTCGTAATCACTGGGAGAAGACCAGCCATTCCCTGCTGGTCGGGGCAATTCTCCACGTCCTCTATGCGGAACCAGACAAGACGCTTGCCGGCGTTGCCAACTTCCTGTCGGACCCGTTGCGCCCGATCGAGACGACGCTGAACGCAATGTTGGCGACGCCCCATTTGGGAGAACGTGTCCATCCGGTCGTGGCTTCGGCGGCGCGCGAGCTCCTCAACAAGAGTGAAAATGAACGTTCCGGCGTGTTGTCGACCACGATGAGCTTCCTGGGGCTCTACCGCGACCCCGTGGTTGCCAAGGTCACGGGGCGGAGCGACTGGCGCATTCGCGATCTTGTCGACGGACCCCGACCGATCTCGCTTTACCTTGTGGTGCCACCGTCCGACATCGCCCGGACAAAACCCCTGATGCGGCTGGTGCTGAACCAGATCGGGCGGCGGTTAACCGAGAGCCTCGATACCGACCGACGGCGGCAGAAGCTGCTCCTGATGCTCGATGAGTTCGCAGCCCTCGGCCGGCTCGACTTCTTCGAGAGCCAGCTCGCCTTCATGGCAGGCTATGGCATCCGCAGCTTTCTGATCACCCAGAGCCTCAACCAGCTCGAGCGAGCCTATGGGGCGAACCACGCGATCCTCGACAATTGCCATATCCGCGTTGCCTTCTCGACCAACGACGAGCGCACGGCCAAACGCGTGTCGGACGCGCTCGGAACCGCAACCGAAATGCGCGCGATGAAGAACTATGCCGGGCATCGGCTCTCGCCATGGCTTGGCCACCTTATGGTCAGCCGCCAGGAAACATCACGTCCGCTGCTGACACCCGGAGAAGTCATGCAGCTCTCGCCCAGCGAGGCCATTGTGATGGTTTCCGGCGTGCACCCGGTGCGCGCCCACAAAGTCCGCTACTACGAAGATCCTCAGTTCCAAAGCCGGATATTGGGCCCGTCGCGCAACGTTCCAGTCGGCTTGGTCTCGCAGCCCGACGATTGGTCAGGCCGCACACCGATTCCGGCCTCGGTCGATCTGCTGACCGCGTTGAAGCGTAACGTCCGCGATGCGAATGGCGGCATTCGACGCGAGCCCGAACTGCCGCAGCAGGACGAGGTCGTGATTACAGCGCCGCGCGCCGATAACGAATTCGATGCCGGGCTCGATGACAGCGATGCTGATGCCGCGCAAGCGACGCCCCTCAACCGCTCAATGCAGGGGCTGGCACGTTCGGTCAGCCTCGACCCAGACGATAAGATGGGCCTTTGAGGGGCTGAGATGAAGAAGGTCCAGCTCAGCATCTATCTTGATCCAGAGATATTTCGCAGTCTTGAGGCATTCGCAAAACGTCAGGGCAAGCCTCAGTCGCTGGTTGCCGAGGCTGCTCTTGCTTCCTTCTTGTCTCCCGATGAGTCCGAGCGGCGGGAAGCAGCGATAGCCAAGCGGCTCGACCGGATCGTCCGTGTGCTCGAGCGACTTGAGCGCAATGACGGTGTTACGCTGGAAACGATTGCCCTGTTCATCCGCTTCTGGTTGACAGCAACTCCGGCATTGCCGGAGCAGTCAAGCCCCGCAGCGCGCGCCAAGGGCGCTGAACGCTACGATCGCTTTGTCGAAGCGCTAGGTCGGCGGCTCTCCAGCGGATCGAGCGTTCTTAAGGAAGTCAGTCTCGAATCGTGTGAAGCTGGGAGCCTTAATCCGATAGAAGACAAAGCCGGTCCCACCTGATTGACCCGTCATTTCCTTGGCTAAGTCAGACTGCGACTCGCCATCGTCCATCAGTTGAAGCACTCTCGATTGCAACCACCTCATCAAAAAAACGATCGCTGCGGCGTCGACTGGTGTGTCTTGAGAAGGGAGAAGAGGGACATGGGCCAGCAGCCGCGGTTACCGTATCATCGCGTTGTTGATGATACCGCATCGGCAAAGCTGTTTAGCCCCTTCTGCCACAGCTCGCGACCTACCTGGGGCATGTGGATATCACGTTGAGCCAACGCTATCTGCGGATGCCCCCCGAGCTGCTCCAGGAGGCCAGCCAGCGCTTTGCGCGCTACTCACAGTCTGAGAATGGCCATGCCTGACAGAAGTCTTCTGGGCGCCTGGGTCCGCCGCTTCCTGCGCGATCACGTCGTAGCGGGGCGTAACCTCTCGCGGAATGCACAGGCCAGCCATCGCGACACCCTTACCCTCTCGCTACCTTCGCCAGTGCTTGTTGCGGATGCCGAATGAACCAGGATCATGTCGGCGCGAGCCTCCAAATAGTCTTGCGACCAGTGCACGGCTTCCGCTTCGCTGAGACGCACCTAATGCGTGAAAGAGAGAGGACGATAAGTTGCTATCACGATCGCATCGAGCGCCACTCTAGAGCTGTCCATTTTGCCTTTCAAAATTGCGCTGCCAATCTGTTCCTCCGTCTTCATTTGGACTTCATGTCTATCCCGCTCTGAGGTGATAGACTCTACCAGTTCTGGCAGGAGATCCCGGAGGTCAGGTCGGTTAGAAGCTTGTCGAGGGCGAGTTGGAAAATTGATGATGCTGACTGGCCACGTCTCAAGCCTGTCCACGACCGCAGTCACCGCCGCTGCAAACGGACTGTCGATTGTCGTGCCCGCCTATAACGAGGCTGAAGGTCTCGCTGAACTCCATCAGTTGATATGCCATCTGGCCAAGGTGCTGCGGAAGCGCTACGGACTCGGTAGCGAAGTTATCTATGTTGATGACGGCTCTACCGACGCGACGCTTTCGATCGCGCGCACGCTCCCGGCCTCTTCGATCGACGTTCAGGTGGTTTCGCTGTCGCGCAATTTCGGCAAGGAAGCCGCGCTGATGGCCGGACTCGACTATGCCCGCCGCGGCGCCGTGCTGTTCATGGATGGCGACGGTCAGCATCCGCCAGCGCTAGTCGAACAGCTCGTTAGCCACTGGATCGATGGCGGCTATGACGTGGTCTATACCGCTAAAGCGAACCGCGACAATGAATCGCTGTTGCGGCGCCTTTCGGTGCACGGCTTCTACACCGTGATCAACTTGGGCGGGAGGCAGAAGATCCCGGAAGATGCCGGCGACTTCCGGCTGCTCTCGCCGCGGGCAGTCGCAGCGCTGCGCCAGCTTCCCGAGCGCAACCGCTTCTTCAAAGGATTAGCAAGCTGGATCGGGTTCCGCCAGATCCGGGTTGACTACGAGCCGGCGCCGCGCGCGCGTGGTTTCAGCACCTTCGGCTGCATGCGGCTGGTTGGCCTGTCCATAGAGGGTCTGACCTCATTCTCGGTGACACCCTTGCGCTTTGCGAGTCTCCTCGGTGTGGCTTTGGCCTCGGCCGCTCTCTTGTTCGGGCTCTGGATCAGTTGGGAAGTCTGGACCACTGGCAAACAGGTGCCCGGCTATCCGTCGCTCGTCGTCGGCCTCATGACCATCGGCGGCGTGCAGATGATCATGATTGGTATCGTCGGCGAATATATCGGCAAGATCCTGTCCGAGTTGAAGGCGCGGCCGATCTATTTCGTGGCCGAGCACAGCGAGAAACCGTTCGCGGTTGAGGGGCGCGGGAGCGCGAGCGAAAGGATAAACACGCAATTGAAATTGGGGGCTACCTAGGAAATGCATATAAACGAAGTTGGGCACCGGATCCATCAGACCGGTGGTGTGGCTTCCGGCCGGCGCTGCCTAGTCTGTGATGCGATCGAACCGGTGATCGGCGACGAACCGATTTGGCCGATTGCCTGGCGCTGCCCTAGATGTGGGCACGTCGTTCCACAAGCGGAAGGGATTCCGATGTTCGCCGCCGAGCTTGCGAATACCGCCAGCGGATTCGATCCCGATGCGTTCGACACGGTTGCCCAATTCGAGGCCGGACATTTCTGGTTTGTCGCTCGCAACCGATTGATCGTCGGCTTGGTGAATCGATTCTTTCCACGAGCGCGCTCTTTCATGGAAATAGGCTGTGGGACTGGCTTCGTGCTGCGGGCGATTGCAGGGTCCCGGGAATGGGATCGTCTGGTGGGGACCGAATTACACCCTGCGGGGCTTGTGTATGCGAGGAAACATCTGCCGTCGAAGGTAGAATTTGTCCAAATGGACGCACGTGACCTTCCAGCAGAAGGTGTATTCGATCTCACCGGCGCATTCGACGTTGTGGAGCACATTGCAGACGATGAGGCGGTTCTAAAAGGCCTGCGAGCCGCAACAAAAAGCGGAGGTGGAACGATCTTAACCGTGCCGCAGCATCCGTGGCTATGGAGCCGCGCGGACGATATCTTTCACCATGAGCGCCGTTATCGCCGGGGCGAGCTGGAAGCAAAGGTGCGTAGCAACAGCTTCGAAGTTCTGTTTTCATCGTCTTTCACTTCATTGCTCTTGCCGCTGATGATGGCCAGCCGCCTGAAGCCCAGAAAATCGAGCGCGATTGAAGAAGTTTACGAGTATAGACTAAATCCCATCATCAATGGGCTGCTTCGCTGTATACTCGAGGTTGAGGTTCGGATGACGCTCGCGGGCGTCCGCTGGCCCGCAGGAGGCAGCCGGGTCGTAGTTGGACGTGCAGCCTAAAGTTGCCTCGGTTCGTGCTGTGTCTGAGAAGTGCGCTCGGAAATTGTGGTGAACTGAACAGATGAATTCGATGCAAGTCAGGAGTGAGCAGGGCGGCAGCTTCATTTGGGATTAGTTGTCACGTTTTACGTTCTGTCCCTGCGGCCGGCCCAAGCCTAGTCCCTCCGTCAAGCATAGCCGCCTTCAATCGCCAGGACTGTCAGCGCGCCTCGAGTATCTTCATTCCGCTGGGGGAGCGTGGCGATCCCTCCGACCTGGCTTCGGCATTTGGGTTATGCCGCAGCAGCTTTCGTTACGAGAGGGCCCTGCCAAGCGGAAGCTCCGAAAGCTGGAGGCCCTACCTGGAGTTCAATCAGGATAGAGAGCGATGCACCGTTCCCGCGTCGATGCTTCCCCCACCGGGCCGAGCGGATCGTAACTCATTGTTTCAGAACCTACGAAGTATCTGATTAGCTTTAACTCCTGCCTGCAACCTTCGATCAGTGGTGCGCCACGAACGTCATTCGCCATGGATTGTACCCGGTGTTGCGCGGCGCGCGCGTGGTATTGAATCCGGCCGCGCCGAGCTTTACGATCATCTCGTCTTCGCTGTAGCGCCGCAGGCCGATCCTGTTGCGCAATAGCGGGTAGTCAGACAACGCGGTGCGGATCAGCCCGATCAGTGCATCGCGCAGGAAGCCGTGGGTTGCCGCAAAACGCAATAACGCCAGGACGTCTCTAGTTATGCCGACCCCGGGCGGCAGGTTGTCACCGAGCACAAAGCGGCTGAATGGCTTCAGCAGTCGATGGATCACGTCAAAGGCCGAATCCAGTTCCTCCGGCGTCATGTATTGCGCGACCCCATTCATCACGACGAGATCGACCGAGTTCCCGTCCATTGATCGGAGATCGCCGAGCGAGCAAACGCGGATCTTGGTGTTCGGCGCGAAGCGCGCGATCAGCCGGCTGCGCACGCCCGGCGCCGGCTCGGCCAGATAGAGTGTTGCGCAAGCATCCGCGACCTTCGCCGCCGAGAGCGCCTCGCCGCAGGCGTAATCTAGCACCACGGCGTCGGGCGAGGTGATGTAGCCAATGATGTCGCGCGCGATGACCTCAAAGTGCAGGTCGCGGTGCCGTCTGCTCACATAAATCGTGTGCGTTGAATCGTAGTAATCGATCCATTCATGCATCGCGTTTAGTGTCCTGTAGCAGGGTTCCTACCCCCAAGAACCGGCAGGTGATGCGTTAGGTCGTGTGGACTCTTGGGATTCTCAAATTAGTCGAACCATGATTCAACGCTGCTTTCTGGTAGGCGGTCTTGGGCGTCATGGACGGAGTTGTTTTGAGCGTGAGCTGATCACAGGCTAATCATCGGCCGTCCCCATCAGCGCGGTTCGACGGCGCGAAATGGGCCGCATGTTTGTGGAAGGCATGCTCTGCCCGCCGGAAGTCTTCGGGGAGTGAAACAGCGTCTTTCCAGCTGGAGCCAGAAAGGTGTCTGGCAGCGTGTCGCCGATACCCTGTCTGACGACCCAGAATTCGAAGTACGTGATTGCGGATTCCACCAGTGTCCGCGCTCGCATGCCGGCGGCGCAAAAGGGGGGCAAGATCAGGCCATCAGGACGCTCGGGTAGCGGCCTGAGCCTGAACACCAAGATCATCTTGGCCGCGCGGACGGGGGTGGCCCGGTCCGCTTCATCCTCCTAGCTGGTCAGGAAGCCGCCCCCCCGCAAGCCGGTCCACTTTGGGGGGAAGCGCCTGCTGAATTCATTGCTGATGCCGCTTGCGACGGCGATCACATCCGCGAATCTGCCTCCGACAAAGGAAGCCCAAGCCCGAGATTCCGAAAATCCGTCTCGGTCACTGAAATGCCCTCGACAAGCATCTCTACGAGCAGCTTCACTCATCGAGTACTGCTTCAGCGAGCTGGAGAAATTTGGCCGGGTGGTAACCCGCTACGAAACTACCGCCCCTAGTGCGCAAGTGCGTAGCATAATTATTGCGTGCGTTTCGGATATCCTGATCGAAGGAGATACGCGACGCGCGCCGGACACCTGGGCGATGCTGACGATTTTCAGCAACGAACGCGTCCAGCTCAGCTCTTGGCCATAACACGGTCGCGCTCGCTCCCTGCGGCGCAGACGCTGCGAGCAAAGATCCTGCATGCCTGCGAACGTGAGCCGAGCAACTCCATCGTGGTGATGCGGCTTGCCGTCGGCCTCAGATCGTGACTTTCCTCCTTTGGATGGAATCGATCCATGATCATCAGTCAAAGGGGCTACTCGGCAAATAGGTCAGGCGATCGGGACCCAATACCCCATCGCGCGGCTTCATGTCGATTCCGCTCCGAGGGTGATCGACTCTACTAATTTTGGGAGGAGATTGCGAGGCTACGGTCAGTTAGAAGCTGCTCGAGGCTAATATCCGTTGGAATGGGCCTCGTCTACGAGGCTGGCAGAACGGGGCCCATGCCAAGAGGTAACCAAGTTGCCAACGGCAGGATGTTGTCAGGTTTGCTGAATCGGATTTTGCTGGTTCTGTCGGCCGTAACCACAGCAATCCTTTTCTCTTTGCTGCTGTATTACAGCAGTTACGGTCTCATGCTTGCCGACGAAGGTCTCTACCTCAACTTAATCGCGAACCCATTTCCCTACGCCATCAATATGCCGCCGTCCCTTTTCGGCTTCGTCTATCACTGGCCATATCAGTGGGCGGGTGGGGACATCGCGATGCTTCGCGCGGCGAGCTTCACGCTTACCATGGCGCTGGGCTGTATTCTCAGCTTCCTTGTGATCCGACGCCTCTGGATAGCGGGTTGGCATCATGCGGCGGTGCTATCGGCAGGAATCGCCAGCCTGGCATTATGCGATTATCGTGGCTGGGGTGTTACCCCCAGCTACTACACACTGACCTTTCAATCGCTTCTAATTGTGATGATCGGCTTGCTGCTGGCCGATCGGCCAGTGCGCATTCGTCAGGTCTTGGGATGCATCCTGATCGGCGTTGGCGGCTGGTGCTGCTTCATGGCCAAGCCGACCACCGCTGCAGCTATTGCCCTCCTCGTGATGCTCTATGTCGTCGTTTTGCGCCGAACGTCGCTGCTGCCCATGCTTGGCGCGGCGCTGGTCGCTCTCGCTCTACTGATCGTTACCGCCTACTTGATCGACGGCGGCATCACCGGGCTGATGATCCGTATGGTCAACAGCGCTGATTTGGAAATGCTGCTGGGGGCCCGGCACGAGGTGTCTCTCATGTTTCGGATCGATTGGCTCGACATCAGTCGCGAACAACTCGCTATCGCTGTGTTAATGGCGATAGCCTTGCTGCTCAGCATTTTCATGGGGTCTACGCACAAGTTCCTCTCATCGCTGGCTCTCGCTGCTGTGTCGATCGTAACGATAGCGATTGCGCTGCTGGGGACCGATCCGATCAGCATCAACCTCTCGACCCTGTTCCTAGTGCCGGTCTTCATATGCCTTGGCGCAATGTTCTATCGTGAGGGATTGGTTCTGCGCACCCAGACGCCTACCAGCATCGCTCTAGCGCTCACCTTTTTGGTCCTACCGCACCTGTGCGCACTGGGCTCCGCTGGCAATTACTGGCGCATCGGTGCAAGGGACGCCTTGTTCTGGATGCTCGCAGTCGTTGCTTTCCTGAGCCCTCTTGCGCGACAGGGACACAGCGTCGTCGCCATCCTACTGCCCCTGACAGTGTTGGCACAGTTGCTCACTGCATCCGTCGTCAATGGTTCCCTTCTCAAGCCGTTCCGTCAGGTTAAAGATCTGCGCGCCTATACTGCTGTCATGCTCATGCCGGGCGGCGGAAAATTGGTGGTCTCGCAGTCCCTCTACGACTATCTGGCCGCGGCCAAAGCCCAGGCTCGTGCGGCCGGCCTTGAAGTCGGTGCCCCCGTGGTCGATCTCACTGGCGTCTCGCCGAGCCTGCTGTATATGCTCGAGACGCGAGCGCTCGGTCTACCATGGCTGATCGGAGGCTATCCCGGCAGTAACGCAGTCGCAGTGGAAACGCTCCGACTCGAGAACTGCGCCGATCTGGCCAAAGCGTGGGTACTGATCGAGCCAGAGGGGCCATATCATATTGATCAGGTTAGTGTGATGGCCTCTTTTGGAGCCGGGCAGCGGGACTACCTCACCGCCGCTACTCTCGACCCCCCTGTCGTTGACGGGGATTATGCGAAAGAGACCAGGCACTTTCTGTTCAAGCCCATACGCTCTGCCGCGCAGGCGGAGCAATCCTGCCGTGAAGCCAGGGGACAACGGCACGGCCAGAAATGGGGCCAATGGTGAAAGCCGTGATCCTTGCGGATGGCCTTGGAGCCCGACTCTTCGAGGAAACCACCTTCGGCCCGAGCCCATGATCGAGATCGGCGGCACGTCAGACGTTTACAAGCGTCGAGAAGGGTATCGAGCCTATCGATACCTCCTCATACTTTGCGCCGCACATACATTGCGATCGCGTGGGCATGAAATCTCGCCAGAGACCTTCATGGCGAATTGGTGATCGGCGCATTACATTCCGAATTACGCCCAGCACATTTCCAGCGGCGGGACCAACCCAGCGCGAAGCCGGGAATCGCTTTGAACGCCTGCAATCCTTGCTGCATTCTTGGCATTCCCTTTCATTAGCCGCCTAACTGGTCTCGACCTGTCCGGGCTTACTCGCGACGACATGCTTCCGTCAGTTATTGACGTGGCCAATCAAGCAAGAGCCGGCAGAAATTGTTTGTCGCGAGCGCGGGGCGCGACTCTCTGACAATCCGCGAGATGTTCATGTGCTTCGCTGGCGCTCGAGGTCATCTGCAGGTCGTGGGTACGGCCGCAACAATTACCGACTGCTGGGTCAGTGCTCGCGCCGCGGATGGTTTCAATGTCATGCCGCCTTTGCTACCAGGTTCGATGAAGGAGTTGAACGACCCTGGTCATCAAGGAATTGCAGCGTCGTGGCCTGCTTTCTTCTGCCATCCGCACGGGCATTCTACGCAAGAAGCTGAGTCTCCTACGTTCCCTTGATCTGTCGCAGGTGCAGGGGCCGATCGAGCTACCACTACATAGTCGGATCGACCCTCAGAGCTTAAATTGTTTGACTTTTCTGACATTGCGCCAAATGATTACCGCAGGGCCTTTCCACAACCTGCTAAGCTTGTCGCACCGAGCTGGTAGATCTCTTCGCTTTGGCAGAAAAGGTATGCGAATCGGCTCACGGTTTTGTGTCGGGTTAGCCCAGCAACGCATTCTGCTGGAGGTGTAGCGGAGTTAGAGAGCACTACATCGCGAATCCCGCCAGAGGGGGCAATTTCCTCTGATATGGACCCAATGCGGACCGAGGACCCTGGACGTATTCACACGCCCAGCATTGGAGCTCGGCAGGACAGAACGAGAATTCAGCGCAGGAACCGCTCCTCGGCAATTTTCACCCGGTCCATACCCTGCAGTCGAAAGATTTCCTCGACGGAAACAATATCCTTGTTTACCATAAGTATGCCGCCATCGTGCCGAATGCGCGCAAAGACATCCTTCATCGCCGTCACAGAGGCACGGATTGCATGGTTGCCGTAGATCACCATCCTTATTTTGCCCAGTGCGCAGATCCGCACCTCGTTCATCTCTGGATAAGCGGTGGGCACGATTACTATCGGAGCATTGCCGCTCCAGGCGCGCACAAAGCTTTCTACCTCATCTGGCGTCTTCTGCTTAGAATGGATGAGGATCATATCGGCGCCAGCCGACTCATAAGCTGTTGCGCGCTTGAGCGCCTCCGCCTCCCCCAAACCCGCGATCAATGCTTCGGTCCGAGCGATGACCAAAAAGTTAGGATCTCGCCGCGAAGCAAGCGCCGCAGCGATCTTGCCTTTGAACTCCTCGATCCGAAGTAACTCCTGCCGGCCTGTAGTCGCAAGGCTGGATACCTTGGGAAATGTCTTGTCCTCGATGACGACTGCCGCAGCGCCGGCACGCTCGTATTCAGCAATTGCGTGTGTGACGTTGATGGCATTACCATAGCCGGTATCGATATCGGCAATGATCGGCAAATGCGTAGAACCTGACATTGCGCGCACCACATCAAGGTGCTGAGTCATGCTGACAAATGACAAATCAGGCAGGCCGTAAAGAGCCGAGAGCTCAAAACCGGAAGCCCAGATTCCATCGAACCCCGCTTCCTCGACGAGCTTTGCCGATAAGGGGCTGTGAGCCGCCATGACATGTAACAGCCGATCCTCGGCTAATTTTTCTCGCAATTTTGAGGTCATCGTGACTCCGTTCTAGTAGCGGCTTCGTCAACAGCCCCGTTGAGCACCAAGCACATTGAATAACTTACCCCGCGCGCCTGCTCTCTAGGAGAGCCGCTATCCGGGTGATGCCGACCTCAGCCGCTCTCCGGCTCGATGGCGTTGAAAGCGACAATCGCACTGCGTTTGGCGCGGGTTGATTATCGACGGCGAAGAGCTCGGCGCTCCTAACGGATACGCCGGCAGCCACCGCCGATCGTACAAAGCTGTCGCTCGTCCATGGTGGCGGCAAGGGCAACCAGACATGCATCGAACCGGGCTTTGAGACAAGGCCGAAGCGGCCTAGGGCGCCACGGGCAATGACCTCTCGCGCCATATTCTCCTCTTGGATCGCCGCGGAAATCAAATCTGCAGTGCCCGAAAGCGTCCAATTTGCAACGACGGCAGCCAACAGTGGAGCCGCAGTCCAGAACGACAGCCGTTTGACCGGCGCCAGCGCCGAATCGCAGTGCGCCGGCGAGGGCGCCGCCACGTACGCCAAACGCAATCCGTGTGCGAGTCCCTTCGTTGCGCTCATCACGTACCACACGACATCAGGCGCGATCTTGGCAATCGGTGGGACGGCAACGGGATGCAGGCGTCCAAGGGCATCATCCTCGATGATGGGCACGCCGTAACGGCGGGAGATATCTGCAAGAGCGAGCCGACGGGATAACGGCATGATCGCCGTCGTCGGATTCTGCACCGTGGGATTGCAGTAAAGGGCGCGAACGCCGCCGTTCCGGCAAGCTCTCTCGAAGGCGTCAGGCAGAATACCGTCCTCGTCGATATCTAGTCCCACCAACTGCACGCCGGCCATCTCGGCAAGCTCACGCAAGGCTCCGTAAGACAAGCGTTCCGCTAGCAATCGGCCACCTTTGCCGACCAAATGATGAAGCAGGATAAGGAGCGCGCTCTGGGTCCCGTTGGTCGTGAGGATGCATTCGATATCGATCGCATCGCCAAGGCGTGGCGCCAGATAGCGCGCTCCACCTAGTCTTCCGCTGGACGAACCGCGTGCGGCGCCACCATGAATGAATCTGTCCAGACCATGGTCGGAACGAAGCTGCTGAAGCGCGCGAGCCAGTTTGGCGTCAAGCATAGGCACCGCAGGCGGTAATGAACGAGTGAAATCAACAAGCGAGATCTCACGAGGAGGGTGGCAAACTTGCGGAGCTTGGATTTCCATGGAAGCTAGGGTTGTATCTGCAAAGAATCGCTCGCAGTCGAATTTTGGCTGCGGGTGGACTTTAATTCTATAACCATACAACGTTCAAGAGTCAAAGGTTCTATACGGCTATTTCCAAAACAGTTTTACGTGTACGCTTGTGTGGGCTCAGCAGGGAAGGCGCAGTGGTGAAGGAAAATTCAAATCGGATCGAGCGCGCGGGCATTAGCCTGTGGCGACAGGTCGGAGACGCGCTCGCCGAGGATATTGCAAGTGGCGTCTTCACAGCGGGCGAGCGTCTGCCTTCAAGTGAGTCGCTTGCTGCACGCTTCAGTGTCAATCGACACACCGTGCTGAAGGCGATCGCACACCTGGAATCGGAGGGTTTTGTAAGGATCGAGCGTGCGCGGGGCGCCTTCGCCGTCGTGAACCCCATTGAATTGCGCCTCGGTGCCAGAAGTTGGTTCGAGCAGAATCTGCGTGACGGCAATCGCACGCCTTCACGTACAGTTATCGCTGTGGATAGAATTCGCGCCCCACTAGAGATCGCGACGCCACTCCAAATTAAGCCCGGCGGCCCGGTTCTCTTCGTGACCCTGCTGGGCGAAGCGGATGGATTTCCGGTCAACTACAATTACAACTATTTTCCGGTGCAGCGGATGCCAGGTGTGGAGGAGGCTTTCAAGGTCATAGGTAACGAGCCCACAGAGGACTTTTCTTTCGGCAAGATTTTCAAGTCCATCGGTGTGAAGGATTTTCGACGCAAGGCAATCCGAATCCGTGCGCGGCCGCCGAGCCGGGAAGAGGCAGCCCATCTGAAGATGCCAATGAGCGCTTACGTTCTGTTGACGGAGATCGTTCAGGTTGACAGCAAGGACACCCCAGTCGTGTATGCCGAAACCTGCTATAGCGCCGGCCGCGTAAGTTTGCTTGTGGACATCTGATTCCTCGCGAATGGCAGGCACGAGTCAGCTCGCACCGACCCTCGTCGGCCGAACGCGGTCGATGCCCTCAATAGCGCTCGCTGAGGTCCGGCTTTAGACACGCTGCCCTCGTCTGGCGAAGTATGTCCTGGAAAGTCAAGCCCGCCGAAACTGGGTCGGCCAACGGCGCTGTCTCTTGGGAATAGTGCGTCGAGCGACCCGGGGCGCCGCCCAAACCCTGTCGCAGAAACTGCCTGCCCCCTCAGCACCATTTCATGCCCCCCATTCGACCTTCGAGCCAGCACGGGCCTCGTCATCAAACGGTCATGAGGTAATGGTTCTATAATCATAATCTCAGTGCAGATGTTGAGGAAATCCTTTGGCTGGCGTATCAATTCGCGGAGTTTCCAAATCGTTCGGCTCTGCTCCCATCCTCAACGGGTTCTCGCTCGACATCCGCGATGGAGAGTTTCTGACTCTGCTCGGTCCGTCGGGGTGCGGTAAATCCACCCTGCTCAGAATCATCGCGGGGCTCGAGCAGCAGGATTGCGGAACCATCGAGGTCGCCGGCATCAGAGTCGATCACCTTCGTCCCAAGCTGCGCGATGTCGCGATGGTGTTTCAGTCATACGCCCTCTACCCGCATCTGACAGTCTCGGAGAATATGGCGCTGCCTCTGAGAATGCGTAGACTTTCGGCTTGGCAGCGACTTCCTGTCATACGTGCTCTCCTCCCAAATGTTCGCTCGGTGAGCACCGAGATCAAGACCGAAGTAGCGCGGACCGCGAAGGCGCTTGGGATCGATCATCTCCTTTCGCGCAAACCCAACCAACTTTCCGGCGGGCAGCGTCAACGCGTGGCCGTCGGCCGGGCCATGGTTCGTCACCCTGCAGTCTTTCTGATGGACGAGCCGCTCTCCAATCTGGACGCGAAGTTGCGCATCCAGATGCGCGGCGAAATCAAGGAACTGCATCGTCGCCTTCGTGTGACATTCGTCTACGTCACCCATGATCAGACCGAAGCCATGACCATGTCCGATCGCGTCGCGGTCATGCTGGATGGTCAACTGGCGCAAGTGGCATCGCCGCGGCAGATCTACGCCTGTCCCGCGGATCGACGAGTTGCCGAATTAATAGGTGCGCCTAAGATCAACCTGCTCGAGGCCGCGCCGAGAGGCGAGGGACTCTTGGCTATTGCGGAGTCTACCATTGCGATCGACAATGCGCTGGATTTTGGAAGCAGCGTCACGGTCGGTATTCGCCCAGAGTCGCTGCAGTTTGCCGAGCGCGTCGGCCTGAATACATTGACGGGAAGGCTGCGCTATGTCGAGCATGTTGGCGCCGATCTGTTCGCTTATGTCGACGTCCCGGGCTTGAGCGAACCTTTGGTTGCGCGCCTTCCGGTCGAGCTAGCCTCAAAGCTTCAATCCGAGCAAACAGTACATCTCCGAGTGCGGCGAGAACAGGCGCTACTGTTTTCCGCCGATGGACGTCGGCTTTTCGAGGGCGATGGTCAAGTTGCACAGCTTCGGAGCTACGGAGAGTGATGTCGGAACAGTCATCTGTTGTCGAACGACAGTTGCGGGTCGAGCCAGACTCTTCGGAGACGCTTGCTGGCTATGTCCTGGTCGGGCCGGCTTTGATCCTCATCTTTGCGCTGTTCATCCTGCCGGGGGCCGCGGTTCTCGCGATAGCCACGACCGATTGGCATCTCGGAGCAAAGACATTGTCATTCGTTGGTGCAGCGAACTTCACCAGTCTGCTCGCCGATCGGGCGTTCCGCGCGGCGCTCTTCAATACGGCCGCTTACCTACTTATGGTTGTGCCAAGCACGCTGGTTCTCGGGCTGTCCCTGGCGCTCCTGATCGAGAGCGGTAAGACCCTGCGCGCCTTCTATCGTGCGATCCACTTCTTGCCGTTTATGACCTCACTCGCCGCCATGGCAATCGTGTGGGAGGCGCTGCTGCATCCGACTATCGGCTTAGTCAACCAAGTATTGGCGGCTATTGGGTTGCCGACGGCCAACTGGCTACGTAGCGAGACGACCGTCTTGCCCATCCTGGCGGTCATCGGCACCTGGCAAAGTCTCGGCTTGGCGCTGGTGCTGTTCCTCGCGGGCCTCAAAGCCATTCCGCGGGAGCTTTACGATGCCGCCGAAATCGATGGTGCCGACGGGTTGCTCGATCGCTTGCAGATCGTGACGCTGCCGTCGCTTGCTCCGGTCTCCCTCTTCGTCCTCATCGTCGTGACGCTGCGCGCCTTTGCGACCTTCGATATCGTCCAGATCCTGACGCGGGGAGGGCCAGACGACGCCTCCGTCATGCTGTTGTACGCACTGTACCGAGAGAGTTTCGAGTATTTGAGGACGGGCTACGGAGCAGCCATCGCCGTCATCTTTCTGGTGATTGTTATCGCACTTGCTGCGATTCAGGCGCGCGTCGTGAACACCCGGACGTCTCACCCATGACCTCGCGTACGAAAATTCTGGCTGGCGCGGTTCGCCACGTGATACTCATCACGACCGGCTCGCTCGTTCTTGTGCCTTTTATCTGGATGGTAAGCTTATCTTTGAAGCCGCCGGCTGAACTCTTCTCGTCGAACTTTACATTGTTGCCGGAGCATTGGTTCGCGGTGGAGAACTACACCAAGGCGCTCACCGCAGCGCCTTTGCCAAGGTACATGCTGAACGGAGTGATCGTATGCTCGGCGATCCTTCTGCTGCAAATCATCGTTTGCGCGCCAGCGGCCTATGCGCTTGCGAAAATTCGCTTCGTCGGTCGGCAGGCCTTCTTCGGGGTCGTACTGATCGGTTTGCTCATTCCGCATCAGGTGTTGGCCTTGCCGCTGTTCATTCTCTGCTACTGGCTCGGAATTCTCAATACATATGCCGCGCTGATCCTCCCGTTTGTCGTCTCACCCTTCGGCATCTTCCTGTTCCGCCAATTCTTTATGTCCATCCCTGACGACATCGTCGATGCCGCTCGCCTGGACGGTCTTTCGGAGCTGAGCATCGTGTGGCGGATTATGCTGCCCATGTCCCTTCCCGCCGTCATCGCCTTTTCGATTGTCTCGGTCGTCAGCCACTGGAACGATCTGTTCTGGCCACTCCTCGTAGTGCACTCTCAAAAGTTTATGCCTCCGTCGCTCGGCATCGTCACCTTCGCCAATGCGGAAACCGGCAATGATTACGGACCATTGATGGCGGGAGCTACTGTGGTTGTGGCACCACTGGTCATTTCTTTTTTTGCCGCGCAGCGTTGGTTTGTCGAAGGACTCACGGCCGGAAGCGTCAAATGAGAGTTCGGAAGTTCATCAGTCTGTGTTGCTCGCTCGCCGCGGTAATCCTCGGTGCGGTTTTGATCGGAAACGTTGCATTTGCTAAGCCCAGGGTCTTGCGTGTTTCCGCGGCGCCCTCGACCTTTTCAAAGGCCTTTCGCGCGCTGGCATCTGCGTTCGAGAGAGAGAATCCCGATGTTCGGATCGATCTTGACGTCTCGCAATTCGACCAGCCCGCGATCATGCGGCAGACTCTGCGAATGGCGATCTTCGGTGACTTGCCGGACGTCTCTTTTCAGGGCTCCAACTATCTCCGCCTACTTGCCGACCGCAATTTGCTGATACCGCTGGACCGGTTCATGAATGCCGATCCTGCGTGGAATTCACAACTCTACTCCTCCTCGGTGGCATCGGCCGGCCGCGTCGCCAAGATGACTTACGGTCTGGGTGTCGGGATGTCCTTTCCTATCGTTTTTTATAACAAATCTCTCGTCTCGAAGGTTCAAGAGGGAGCTAGGTCTATCCCTAGCAATTGGGACGACATCCTAGATGTCGCCAGACGTATCCAGTCAGAAAACACCCAGGTCCTCGGACTCTTCTCTGAATACAACTCATTCATGTTCCAAGGGCTGGTGGGCTGCTTCGGCGGATCCATGATGAATTCCGATGACTCTGAGATCACCTTTACGGACAAAGCCGGTCAACAGGCGATGGAATTGATACGTCGCATCGGTCTCGCCGGACAGGCGAAGGTCGACATGACCAAATCGCAGTCGCGGCAGGCGTTTACAGGGGCGCGGATCGCGATCCTTTTAGATTCGAGCAGCAGCCTCGCATCATTTGAAAGCGAAGTGGCCGGCCGGTTCGAAATCGGCACAGCTCCGCTGCCAATGACTGGAAGTGACGCATCGTTCCCCACAGCCGGCATAACGGTCGTAATGCATACGGCCGACCCTGCCCAGCAGGACCTCGCATGGCGTTTCATGAAGTTCGTAACCGGCGCAGAGGGACAAAGCTTGGTCGGAACGACGACTGGCTATGTTCCCGCCAACGAAATCGCAATCTCGAACGGAGCCCTCGCCGACTACTATGCGGCGCATCCAGACATGCAGGCGGCGCTGCGTTCTCTCCCGCAGAGTAGAGGCTGGTACGCTTTCCCGGGCGAAAACGCTGGCCGGATCGATATGATGATCGAGGATCGTGTGGGCGACGTCATGAGACTTCGGCAACTTCCAGTTCCGGCGCTCGAGCGCCTTGCTGACGATATTAAGGCCCTGCTGCCCAAATGATGCGGCAGGCACTCCTGCGACGCGTCGTTAAACTCTAAAGACGAGCGTATTCGCAACTTTCGCGCGCCATGATTTGCTAGACCCCAAGCCCAATGCATTGGCTCAAGCGCCGCGTGGCTCGCCTTGCGATCGCGCCAGCTAGTCTAGCAATCGATTTCATCCCTCAGCGGCACCGACCGGGACCAGGCACTCAGCAAGTGAAAAGTACGCGATTTTCTGACTGTCACAAAACCGTCGATACTAGACTATAATTATAGAACGATTGGGGGCGCGAACGCCCCTGACGATGAACACGCAGGTGGGCTCAAACGGGGCAACAGGAGGGGTTATGCGACGAGTTTCGAGTACCGCAGACCGGCGGGGGATCAGGCGCCATTGCGCCGCGCTTTGGCTGGCTGCAAGCGTTCCGCCGATGATTGGGGCGACGGGTGCTCACGCCCAGCAGACGACGGACCTCGGGACCGTCGAGACCGCGGATACTGTGGGCGATGTCAATTCGGCCGTGTATCAAGCGCCGACGACAACGCCCTTGACCGTGACGCAGCCGACGTCCGTCATCAACAGGCACTACATCGAAAACAATATTCCCTCGACCAGTAACTTCGACAAGGTCATCAACGTCGCGCCGAGCGTCATGACGTCGCCGAGCGGAAGCGGTGGAGATGATGCAAAAATCTCGATCCGTGGCTTTCAAAATGGTCAGTTCAACACCACCCTAGACGGAATCCCGCTCCGGAACTTCGGTGGGACCCAGCGCAGCGGAACCTTCATCATGACGAACGACCTGGGGCAGGTCATGATTGACCGCGGCCCGGGTACAGCGTCGACCGTAGGCGATGCGACGTTCGGCGGCACAGTCGGGCTCCAAACCAAGTCCCCAATGTCGGCTATGGCTACGACGGCGACGACGAGCTACGGCAGCTTCAACACCCAGCTCTACGGTCTGCAATTTGATTCCGGTCAGATCAAAGGAGCAAACGGTGCGTCGCTGTTCCTCGACACGCAGTTCACGAAGAGTGACGGCTATTACACGAACAACGCAAAAGAGCGAGAAAATGCGGCGCTAAAGGTGCTGCAGCCGCTCAGCGACAATACGATGCTCACCTTTGTATCGATCTACAATGATGAGACAAGGAACTACTTTCAGGGCAGGTCGCTAGCCCAAATCGCTGCCTACGGTCCGAACTACGGCCTGTCGTCTTCTCCAAACCAGCAGTCGTACGCGGGCTACAACCGCTGGAGGCTCCAGACCGATTTCGAATACCTTGGCCTAAAGTCCGACTATGGTGATGGCTGGCATGTCGAGAATAAGATCTACACCTACGGCTATAACACCGCAGGGTTGCTTACGGGAAAGGATGTCAGTGACAATTCCAGCAACGGCACGATTTTCGGCGCCACGAACGTGCCTGGCATTTCAAATCCGGTAAACTACCGCTCCTATGGCGATGTGGTCGCGCTTACCAAGGACACGTTTTTTGGTGACGTGAAGGTCGGGGCATGGGCGGAGCATCAGCCGGCCTATCGGGCTAATTTCAACGTCGATATGACGTTGGCGCAGAGATACATCTCGACCATCTACAACCAGCACCTCGCGCTGGATACTTTTCAACCCTATGTCGAGGCAGACTGGAAAGCGCTGCCCGATCTGACGATTACGACCGGCGCGAAATACGCGTATGTCAGTCGTAGCCAATCGTCGCTCGTCGATCCCAACACCCACGGGCCACTGGACTATGCTCAGAGTTGGGCGAAGGTCCTGCCCGCGCTTGCCGCGAACTACAAGCTGTCGTCCAACTGGTCGGTGTACGCGCAGGCCGCGGAAGGCTTTTTGTCCCCACCTATTGTGACGCCAGGATCCAATGTTCAACCTCAAACGACATTGAACTATCAGGTCGGCACGTCCTACCAGAGCAATACCTTCACGCTCGCCGGCGATGTCTACTACATCGACTTCAACAATATGATCGCATCGCAGACGATCGGCGGTATCACCAACTACTTCAATATCGGTGGCGTGATCTACCAGGGCGTTGAAGTCGAAGGAACGGTCCACGTCGGCAACGGCTTCAGCGTGTTTGCCAACGGCAGCCTCAACAGCGCGAAGGACAAGCGGACCGGGCAATGGATCGCCCAGGCGCCGAACGCAACGGCTGCGGCCGGCCTGATTTACGAAGAGGGCAATTGGCATGCCTCGCTGACGGATAAATGGGTCGGAATGCGCTTCGGCGACGTCGGAGAAAAGCAACCGTTGTCACCGTTCAATCAGCTCGACATGGCCATCGCCTACAAGGTCAAGAACCCACTGCCCAATTTGGCCGCTGTTACGGCAAAGTTCGGGATCGACAACATCCTGAACAGTCATGCGATCGTAGACTTTGCGGGCTATTCCGGCGGGTCAGTGACGCCGCTGTTCTACACGCAGATCGGCCGGAACATCTATAGCAGCCTGACTGTGCAGTTTTGACCGCCAAATCACCACCGAAGGAACAAACATGACCCTGGATCATCTCACCGAGCTCGCGGCGCAGTCCGACGGCATTCTCTATGTAATGGCCGTCCTACTATTAATCGCTCTCACCGTGATTATCGATCGCTTCTGGTACCTGGGCCGGACCATCCGTCGCGGAAAGCGCGTCACCAGTGTCATCGCGCAATTCGCACATCTCGACCGCAAGACACTTGCAGACCTCGTCGAGAAATCGCCGCGGCTACCGCATCGCGCCTTGCTGGAAGTGCCGCTCCATCATTCGGAGCTGAAGGATGCGCATCGGATGTCCGAGCTATTGGAGGAGGCGATCCTCTGGCAGGTACCCAAGCTGGATAGCCGGTTGTGGATGCTCGACACAGTCGTGACGCTTGCGCCCTTGCTTGGCCTTCTTGGCACGATCGCTGGTATGGTCAAGGCGTTCGCAGTTCTCGGCGACGCCGGCAACGCGGCGACGCAGATCACGGGCGGTGTCGGCGAGGCTCTGATCGCGACCGCATGCGGCCTGCTTATCGCTATTGTCGGTCTCGTTTGTTTCAACAGCCTGAACAACTGGACGCGGCTTATCGTCCATCAACTTGAGACTTTGAAGATCTCCATTGTCAACCGTCTCGATGCGCCGCGGATAGCTTCAGGAGAAAAGCGTTCTCACAGCCCCGCAATTCATCCGATCGCTAATACGGGGACCTGACCGATGCGATATCTCGAGGTGCGGAAGGGCCGCATTGAAATCATCCCGATGATCGACATCATGCTCTTCTTGCTGGTGTTCTTCATCATGATCACGCTGCGAATGATCCCGGCGACCGGCATCGCCTCACAGCTTCCGCAAAGCAGTACGGCACAGGATCTGCCCCACCCAAAGATCGTCGTTACCCTGTTTGCCGACGGCGCTATCGAGACGGATGGTCAAAAACTAACTATTGATGAGCTGACGACAAAATTGGCGAGCGAACCGGACCGCGAGCACGCTGCCGTTACCATTGCCGGAGCCGGCACCGCCACGCTGCAGAATCTTCTCGCTGTGATGGATGCGTGCCGCAAAGCCGGCATCGTCCAGGTGGGGCTCGCCGCGAAGGAAGCGAAGTAGGAGTGTAATCGTTGTGACCATCGCGACAGCCGATCAGTTTAGCCCGCCGCAGGAGCGCTCCGCACTGCCCGCATCGTTTGCCGCAGCGCTACTGCTAGAGGGCCTCTGTTTTCTTGCGGTCGTCGGCTGGCTCGCACAACGTCCGGCCAGGATCGAATCATCAGCGCCGACCATGCAGATCTCGCTGGTGGCCGCCCCACCTGCGCCGGCCGAAGCTCCAGCGGATCCGCCTCCTATGGTCGCGGAAAATCCGCCGGTGCCCGAGGAGACTCCCCCGGTAGCGGAAGATCCTCAGGTTACTCCGTCGCCCGCGGAGGTCCCTCCACCGCCGGCAGAGGTTGCTCCACCTGAACCTGCTCCGCCGCCTCCGAAGGCGGAGGCGCCGGTCGTACGCCCCAAGCCGGCAAAACCACCGCGGCAGGTCCAGCGGAAACCGGCCGCGCGCCCAGCGCAGCAACAAGCGACGGCAAGCGCGGCACCGAGCGCTGGCGCGATGTCGAGTTTTCAAGGCCAAATGCGACGTGCTGTAGAAAGTGCGCTGGTCTATCCAGCATCGGCGCGAGCGTCAGGCCAGCATGGTCGTGCGCGCGTGATGTTCGACTTTCTGGACGGGCGCGTATCGGCAATCAGACTGGCGCAATCGAGCGGCTCTGCGCTACTCGATCAGGCTGCACTCGCCACCGTCAGGAGCGCGCATTATCCGCTTCCGCCCCCCGAACTGAGCCACCAGACGCTTCATCTCAGCGTCTACGTCGAATTCAAGGCAGGGCAGTGATCGCCGCATGCGCACCGAGGGGCCGCGATGAGATTGAACATAAACCTCGATAAGAATGGTAGGCAAACCGGAACCATCAGCCTTCCCTCCTCGACCAACGATTCCGCTTACCAGCAGATTCAAATACCCATCGTTGCGCTCCGCAACGGAGAAGGACCCCGTATCCTGCTCATGGCAGGAAACCACGGCGATGAATTCGAGGGCCAAATCATATTGACGAGGCTGGCGCGCGAACTGGACCTACATCACATACGTGGGCGCCTCGTACTTCTTCCCGCGATCAATCTGCCGGCGGCGTTGGCGGGTATGAGAACATCGCCGCTGGACAACGGCAATTTGAATCGCAGTTTCCCGGGCAATCCCCGGGGCACAGCGACTGAACGCATCGCGAATTTTATCGAGAAGACGCTGATCCCTGACTCAGATTTTCTCATAGACCTTCATTCCGGCGGAAACTCGCTTAACTATTTGCCCGCTCCGAGCGTCACCGACAGCGAAGACGAAGCGGTCCGCTCAAGGCTTTTAGGTATACTCCGCGCCTTTGGATCGCCTCTTGGGTACGTATTCTCCGAGCCGCCGACTACGGACGTTGGCACGATTGGATCGTGCCGCCGCGCTGGAATCGAGCGTCTGGGGACGGAGCTTGGAGGCGGGGGCGGTGTCTCGCCGGCGGCCGTGGCGCTCGGAGAAGCCGGCGTGCTTCGCGTGCTCGCTTATCTCGGCGCACTCGATCCCGATGCCATTGCAAATTTGCCTCCACCAGGTCCGATGAAGGTCCTCAGGCGGCCTGGCCCCCACACCGGTTACTACGTTTACGCCGAGAGCACAGGCGTCTTCGAGCCGTTGATCGAGCTTGGCGCGCGCGTGTCGCGAGGCCAACCGGTAGGGCAAATCCTCACGCCGGAGGTGCCTTGGCACGAACCTTTCATTGTCCACTCAAGCGTCACGGGCACGCTCATCTGTCGGCGTGCGCAGGGTCTTGCGCGCAGAGGAGACGGGCTGATGGTCTTTGCTGAAGATCTGCAGTGCTGATTTGACGACAGATCGGCTACGACGCACCCACCGCACTTGGTACACGATATCGGTACAATGAACACAAGTCCGACGCAGCATGAGCGGGACGGCCTGCTAACATCCGAGTTTCTGGTAGAAGCCTCCGGCGTTCCTGCCATCGCATACGTCCGCGAGGGCGCGCCGGGGTCGCCGACGATCATTGGCCTTCCCGGCGGCGGTCACTTGGCAAGGGTATTCTACGGTCACCCCGGCAGCCGCGCGGAGGATTTCATTGATTTTTGGCTCGCGCTGCGCGGCCTGGGCCTCATCGCTCTTTCCTATCCATCGGATCATCGCGCCTTTCGGCGTCGCCTCACGGATCTGACGGTCACAGATTGGGCAAATGCTGCCGCGGTGATGACCGCTGAGATCATGAAAAGGCGAGGTCTGCATGGCCCGATCGTGCCGATTGGATGGAGCATGGCGGGCCGAGCCAGTCGGGCATTCAATGTCGCCGCGCGCCGTTTGGGTCTCAACATGCCAGGGTTCATCGCACTCGCAGCGACACCGCCCTTGCCCGGCATGGTTCGTGCCGAACCGGGAGGGGTATCGTTTACGGCGCAAGGCTTCTGGAGAACTGGAAATGATAATCCAGGCAACCTTTCCGCCCGCAATGAATCCTTTCTCCGCGACATCAATTGGAAGGGGACAGAGATCATCGACGCTGCCGCATACGCGGAGTACTACGTCGTGAACACTCCGATCCGGTTGCGGGGTGAGCCAGATCAACACGCGGGTCTTGAACGCAATTCCCTGGTCGACACAATCGCGGACTTGGGAACGTTTACCTACCCGGATTATCCCTTCACGGGCGTGATCGCGCCTACACACATAGGCGACGCGCGACACGCTCTTACGGATCAGGCGACGTGGGGGTTCCTGAACAGCCATAAGTTCTTCTCCGAGTATTCTGCAGCCAAACCGATCCCGGCGCTCGACTGGACGCAGTTGCGAGATTTGGCCTTGCAACTTCCAACCCGACTCTGTCGGTACGTGGAGGGTGGTCATTTCTTTTTCGTTGGACGCGACGGCGCCGCGCAAACCACGTCACATATTCAGGATTTGTGCAAGCAGCTTGAGGATTTGCAGGTGAGCACAGGGCGGCTCTTGGCACCATGAGCGAAGCTAGAACGGGCTGTATAGAAGAACACTAGAATTCTTGGTCGTCGCCGCTCGAAAGATAGGGCGTTCAACATCGAAACAAATCGAGCAAAGGCTTCGAGCATTGTGCCTTGGATGAAAACAGCAAGGAAGCTGGGTGTGCCGCGATGCTGAAAGATAGAACTGGAAGAAGCGGCAGACAGGCAGCACTCGGCTTCGAGCTTGCTGCTAGAGTGTAAGCAGCAACGAACCCGAGAGCGGAGCACGACAAAGCGATAAGAGGCAGTCGCCACTCAGTAGAAGAAGGCCGACTAAACAGGGTGATATTGAAATCGCGTTCACGTCATGAAATCGTCATTCACGTCGCCTATATACTTCTATAAGTCTAGAAGCATAGAGCAAGTAGCGATGTCTCGGAGATCAAAGGGCGAAAACGCGCACGGCGCGACGTGGAGCGCATGCGTGGTGTCCTTTCTATCTCTGACCGTGTTGGCGTCCGGCGCGATGGCTGCTGCCGCCATCACCTCCGCCCATGCCACCACCAGCTCCCAAGTGGTGAGCATGAGGCGCCTGACCCAGCAGGAATATCGCAACTCTATTGCCGATATTTTCGGCCCGGAGATCGAAGTGCGCGGCTCCTTTGATCCCGCGATCCGGATTGGTGGCCTACAAGCGGCCAGCACATCGGTGCTGTCGGTGACGCCGGTCGGCTTCGAGTCCTTCTCCAACATGGCGGACGGCATTGCCGTCCAGGTGACGGGGGAAAAATACCGCGCCAAGCTTCCGTGCGCGCCCAAGTCAGCCAGGGAGCCCGATGATGCCTGTACGGCCCAGATACTGAGCCGTTATGGGCGAATGCTGTACCGCCGGCCCTTAACCTCAGACGAGATACGGCCTGCCGTCAATCTCAGCCATGGCTTGGCCGAGTCGCAAGCCGATTTCTATGCTGGGCTGCGCTACGGTCTGGCCAGCTTGCTTCAGGCGCCGGATTTCGTATTCCGCATGGAAACCGCGGTGCCCGCCGGTGACAAGCAATGGACTCTGGACCCTTACAGCCGGGCGACGCGCCTCAGCTATTTGATGTGGGACTCCACGCCGGACGACGAATTGATTCAAGCGGCGGAAAAGGGTGAGCTGAATACGGTCGCGGGGCTGGAGAAGCAGGTCGACCGCCTGATGGCTTCGCCGCGGCTGGACATCGGCGTGCGGACTTTCTTCAACGACATGTTGGAGCTCGACAGTTTTGATACGGTGTCCAAGGACAGCATCCTATACCCGAAATGGAGCTTGGACATCGCGGCCTCGGCGAAGGAAGAGACGCTGCGCACCACCATTCACCTGGCGCTGCATGAAAATGGCGACATGCGCGACCTGATGACTACGCGCAAAACCTTCCTCAATCGCAACCTGGCGGCCGACTACCGGCTTCCGTTCCCGTTCAAGGGCGAATGGATACCCTATGAATTCCCTGCCGATTCCGGCCGCAGCGGCATTCTTACCCAGGCCAGCATGCTGACCATGTTTTCCCATCCCGGCCGCAGCTCGCCCACCAAGCGCGGTGTAGCGGTGATGGATATCTTCCTTTGCGAGCCGACGCCCGCGCCGCCAGCCAATGTGGATTTCTCGGTGGTCAACAACACTAGCGGTCCATTGAAGACCGTGCGTGAGCGACTGATGGCCCATGCCACCAACAGCAGCTGCGCCTCCTGCCACACTCACAGCGATCCGATCGGCCTGTCGCTGGAGGGCTTTGACACCATCGGTCAGCAACGCGTCATGGAAAATGGCAAGCTGATCGACGTTTCGGCCACGATAAAGGGCAAGCATTTTGTTGGTGCAGAGGGTCTTGGCCAGTTCCTGCACGACGATCCCAAATACACAGCCTGCCTCGCGCGCAAGGTCTATGCCTATTCCCGCGGCGACAATAGCGAGGACGTTCCGTTTTCCGCGCTCAAAGCCGCCTACAAGTCCTTCGCGGATTCCGGTTTTCGCATACGTTCACTACTGAAGGCCATGGTTGAGGACAAGGACTATTTCAGCGCGCCTGCGCCTACTCCCGAAACAAACAGTCCTGCAGGCAAGGTCCCGGCCCAGTAAAAAGGAACTAGTCATGAAGATCGATCGCAGAGTTCTGCTCCGCGGTACATGCCGAGGTGCTCTGGCTGTCATGGGCTTGCCGTTTCTCGACTGCTTTCTGGACAGCAAAGGCGGAGCGCTAGCCGCGACGGGAAAGCCGCTTCCTATGCGCTTCAACACCTTCTTCTTCCCACTTGGCCTGACTAAGCAGCTATGGGTTCCCAAGACGGGCGGCAAGAACTATGAGATGACCTCGCAGCTGAAGCCGCTCGAGCCCTTCCGCAACAAGCTGAACGTGTTCAGCGGCCTGCGTGTCCCCCTGGACGACAATCCCAACTTTCAGCACTGGTCGGGCCTGGCGGCGGCCGCGACGGGAATTTCGCCCACAAAGAATAACGAATTCGATTCCAAGACCATCGACCAGCAGGTCGCCGACGTCATTTCCCATGGCACCCGTCTTAAATCGGTGTCCGCCACTGCCTGCGGCGATCCGAAGCAGAGCTTTTCGAGCCTTGGCGGCGCCAACACCTTGCCGGCGGAAATCTCGCCGCTTTCGCTCTATACCCGCCTGTTCGGGCCCGGCTTCCAGGATCCCACCAAGGGCGAGTGGAAACCGGATCCTCAAGTGATGATCCAACAAAGCGTGCTCTCGGTTGTGGCCGACAATCGCAAGCGGGTGATGCAGAATCTCGGTGCCGCCGACCGCGCCCGCATGGACCAGTATTTCACCTCAGTGCGCGAAGCCGAGCTGCAGATGGCCGCGCAGCTGCAACGCCCCGAAATCCAGGCCAAGGTGGCCATCCCCGACGCGCCGGCCGAGATGATGTGTAACAGGTCCCTACTGAACCTGCGCAAGAGCACGCCCTTGATGGCGCGGCTTGGTGCGCTGGCGCTCGCCACCGACCAGACCCGCGTATTCAACCTCAGCCTCTCCGAGGGGTCATCTGGCCTCTTTGAGCCCGGCGACCCCTCGACCTACCACCAGACCACCCATGAAGAGCTAATCGACCCGGTCTTGGGCTATCAGCCGCGCGTGGCCCAATTCAATGTCGACGTCATGGAACTGTTCGCAGGGGTCCTGAAGGAGCTGGATGGAATTCCCGAGGGCGACGGCACGGTTCTCGACCACAGCTTGGTGTTCGCCTTTAGCGAATCGGGCAATGCCAGAGTCCATGACATGGAGAATCTTCCAATCTTGGTGGCCGGCGGCGCCAGCGGCCGGATGAAGACAGGCTATCACGTCGCCGGCGACGGCAATCCGGTGTCGCGCGTCGGCCTGACGCTTCTGAAGGCGATGGGCGTGTCGCAGGACGTCTGGGGCAAGGGCTCCATGGAAGTCAGGCAGCCTTACACCGACCTGCTGACATAGTCGTATCCGTTCATCCATCACCAGTGGGCTAGTCGCATCGGTTGGGAGTGTTTGTTCGTATGTCTGTGTTGAGCTATCGGTGTGTCGCCGCAGCGGCGTGTCTGACGCTTGGCATTGCTGCCTTGGGGGCCGGCGCCGGTCCGGCAGAAGTCGCTCAGATCAAGTCCCGCCAGGACAAGTTCCGAGACATGGGCGGTGCACTCAAGGCGATCAGTGACGAGCTGAAGAAGCGAACGATTGATTGGGACAATACGGTCGCGCCTAACGCTCAGACGGTCAAAGATCGCAGCGGCTACCTGCTAAACTGGTTTCCCAAGGGCAGCGGCCCTGAGTCCAGAGTCAAGACATATGCGCTCCCGGCAATCTGGCAGAGCAATGATAATTTCGTAACGCTGGGCAAAATAGCGGAGGTCGAGGCAGCCAAGCTAAATCAGATTGCGGTCAGCAAGGACGCGAACGCCCTGAAGGTGCAGGTGGAAGCGATGGGCAAGGCCTGTAAATCCTGCCATGACCGCTATCGATCGCCCGACTACGATGAAGACTAGGAATCCGATGACTTTGTCTGAGGCCGGCCGCATGGAAACGGCGCCCGCCGACACAACGGACCTCAAAGTCTGGGACCTGCCGGTGCGCGTCATGCACTGGCTGCTGGTGATCGGGATCTGCGTATGCTGGTGGACTGGCGCCAACAATGAACTCAAATATCACCTGTGGAGCGGCTACGCGATCCTCTGGATCGTGCTGATGCGTCTTTATTGGGGCTTGGTCGGCTCCTCGACGGCCCGCTTCGTCAATTTCGTGCGGGGCCCCAAAGCCATTCTCGACTATGCCAGTACGCTGCATAGGCGCGGCACGCCCCAGAGCCATGGCCATACTGCCCTGGGAGCGATCAGTATTGTTGTGATGCTGGGCCTGGTCCTGGCGGTGGTAATCCTTGGCCTGTTCGCGGTCGATGTGGACGGGCTCTATTCGGGACCGTTGTCGAGCTACATCACCTTCAAGCAGGGCCGCCATCTCGCGCATCTCCACTATCGTTGGTTCAATATCCTCCTATGGGTGATCGCGCTGCACCTGGCGGCGGTGATCTTCTACTTATTCTACAAGCGCCGGAATCTCATTGGCCCCATGATCCACGGCAAGTGCCGGGTTGATGCGGGCGATGTTGGTAATGCTGCCGAAATGGAAATGCAGGGCGCGTCCTTCTGGCGATTTTTAATCGGCGCGGTCGTCGCTACAGCCATCGTGTACGCAGTGTCGATCGGTTTCTATTTCTAGGATCCAAGACAAGGCAGGGAAGAATGAAACGCCATATTGCTACCGGATTGGCCCTCGCTGCGCTTTGCGCCTCGGCCGGGATCAGTTTGGCAGCCGATCCGACGGCCACCCCGGCTTTGACGCCAGCGCCGGCCAAGCCCGCCCAGGCTTCCTCCGACAATCTCCCCATGGTGCCGCCCGCCAAGCCGGGTGTGTTCACAGTGACAAAAAAGGACGCCGCCCGGCTTCACCTAGTGGTCGCCGGCCACAAGTTCACCACACGCGACGATATCGAGAAGTATCTCGCCTATCGCGCCGCGCAACTGACCATGGAGCAGAAGGCGAGCTGGTTCACATTTGTTGAATCACGCTCCAATGGTGACACGGCGCCCGTGCCCAAACGCGATCCCGCCGGCCTGCGCTACAGTTTCCGGATGGAATATTTCCGCCCGGTCTGGCGCTACAAGGTCAAAGGCTCGCCGGTCTGGAAGAGCTGGAGTCCATTCGCGGGCACAGCAATCGCCACCGAAGATCTCAAAAGCATTACTGATTTCGAGGTCAGCGCCGACATTGTCCTCCATGAGGGCCAGATGGATGACGCCAATCCCCTGGCTTTTGAGGCTGGAGCGGTATCCGACCTCTTGATCAACCAAGTCTCTCCGCCGGAATAATCGCAAGGAATCTCCAATGAAGATTCATCGTCGTGCTTTTACAGAAATGCTCGCCAGTCTGGGTTTCTTTGCTGCCTCACCCGTGCTGGCTCAAGGCAAGACCGTTGATGTTTCCATGAAGAATAGTCCCAAAGGCGGGTTCGTGCCCGCGACCGTCAATATCAGCGTGGGCGACACGGTGAAGTGGACCAATCCTGGCGTCATCACCCACTCGGTCACTTTCGATCCCGCGCAGGCATCCACGGCTTCTGATGTCGCGCTGCCGGTGGGCGTGGCGCCGTTCGATTCCGGCAACATGGAGGAAGACGCCACCTTCAGCCATTCCTTCACGGTCAAGGGCACCTACAAATATGTCTGCAAGTTTCACGAAGCGATGGGAATGGTTGGAACAGTGGTCGTTTCCTGAATCCTGCCGCTGGGAGGTGAACGTGATGGTTCTGAAAAAAAGTCTGATGGCTTGCGTGGCAGTTTTAGCCGTGACCGGCTGCACCGCACTGCCCGCCGCGGCCGCGCCCTGGACCCGCGGCTATGTAGTGAGCGCCTATGAATTTGCATTCCGCTATGGCGGACGTCCCGGTTTCACCCGCTATGGGGAGGTTGAGCCGGGCGTGGACTGCCCGCATGGGACGACGAACACGAACAACTATACCAACCCTGAGCAGATCAAGAGCACGCTGGCGCGCCAAAAGTGGCGGTCGCAACAGGAGATCGACTGGATCGCCAATCCCCCAGGACTAGATAAGATTGAGGGAGGGCCTGAGGCCGCTCAAGGGATTTCGTTTCGCGCTCTGTCCTACCGCGGCTACAAGAAAGGCATCGAAACCTACGTCAATCCCTGGGCGGCGGAAGATACGGGGCAACCGCAAGTGACCAGCCGCATCGCTGAAGGATTCAATCTGGACAGCAAGATCGGACCTCATGACTTCGTCAATCCCGACGGTGAGAAGGGCATCGACAATGCGCTTTACCGTGCTTGGGGATGCGAACGGTTCTCACGCGGCAACGGCAACTCCCTTTCCGCCGTTCAGACCATGGATTCAATTCGGACTGGCCTCTTTACCATAGTTCTCCGCATCTCCGGTAACCAGGACCCGTTGAATGACAGCGACGCTACACTGGAAATTGGCTATTCACCCGACAAAACCGTCAAAGATGCGCGCGGTGACATCGCGATAGATTATTCCTATCGAATCCTAAATTCGGCATTATACACCAAGCTGAAGGCCAAGATCAAAAACGGGGTGGTGGAGACCGAGCAGGTTGAACATCTGCACATGCCGTGCCTCGCCACAAATGCCAGGCAAGTCTGGGAGGACAGCAATTTTAGCAATGGAAAAATCCGTCTTAACATCGCGCATGATGGCTTGAGCGCCACCGGATTAATCGGCGGCTACCGCAATTGGCGGGATCTTTATGCCGAAAGTATCGCCTTTCAAGGCGGCGCCGGCGCTGCTGACGCTACCTATCACGAGGACCATGTCGCAATGTACTACGCGCTTCGCCGCAACGTCGACGGCATGTACAATGCGAATACTGGCAAGTATGACGGCATCTCAACGGCTTATCGAATAAAGATGGCGTCAGCCTATGTGGTCGATGCCGAGACGCCTATGGAAGTGCCGATGGTATTGGGATATATGACATGGCGAAAGCCGGGCTTTGACGCTCTCAAGGCGAACATCATCAAGGGCGTCGAGACTCGCATTCCCCAGGATGTCCCACCTGGCACCGGAGAAGCCTACTATCCCCGTCTAGAGAAATACTTGGAAGGTCTCCCCAGCAAGGATTTCTTCCTAAAAGCACTTGATCGCCCGCACTTTCCGGGCGGCGTGAGCATTCATCCTGACGAAGGTTATCCGATCGACGACCAGGGTAACCGTATCGACAAGCACGGCAACTAGCGTGACGCGTGGAGAAGCCGGTAGGGCTGACCAGAAATCGGTCGTATCCGCCGCTGTTTCATCTACTAGTCTTGCTGCGTCACAGACCGCCGGGCGTGGCTTGTGGATATCCTCGCCCGGATCGCCGCCCATCCGGCTCATTTGTGAAGACAAGCCTCATGGGACGCTCAGGCCGGAGTAGCGGATATATTCCGCCGCTATGGTGCTGCTTGGCGAGAGCAGCATTGGAACTCACTGCGTGCAGCAATGACTGCGATCGAGCGCTGTCGAACAGCTGCGCTCGGCGGCAATGTCGAACAGTGCAATCGCTGCGGAGAGCAGCGGATCTCCCACCACGATGAGCAACCGGACGCGCGCGAGCTTGTCGATCAGACGTGGGAAGCGACCGTCGAGGCGGGCCATGGCGAAGTCTTCGAACAGGCGATCGAACCTGGCGGCTCTCGTTGTCTGGGCACCGAGGTGAAAGAGTTCGCCGTATTCGGCTGCGGGACGGATCGGTGCATGATCCTGCGTCAGAGACATCGTGAGTTGTGGTGCTCGATCGAGACGATCGAGCGCCTGCTCGCACAATCGCTCGACGATGGCGCGCACCTGTTTGTAGCGATGGATGTGATGACACACCGCGTGATCGCAGGCCTGCTCGACAAGCCGGGCCGGATACTTCTTCGCAAGTCCGACAATGCCCCACATCGCGCGTTGTCCGACGCGGCCTTCGGTGTCGAACAGGTGCTGACAGAGCGCCTTCGCTTGCAGTCGATGTCGCGGGCGCTTGCCAGCAGGAAGGGCGGTCTGACGGGATGGATTGAACGGGCGCTCGTTGTCCGGCAGTGCGAGCGAACCGGGCCGTGCGGCGCGGGCATGAACGCGCAGCATCGCTTGAGTGCTGCGGTCGCAGATCTCGATCGTGGTGTCGTAACTGCGTACCAGGACCTGGCTGCCGATCGGCGCAGGGCGCGCGGCATAGTCGCTGTGATCCACGCGCACGGTGGTGTCGTCGTAGACAGTGCGCACGAGCTCGGAGAAGTGACGGAAGCCGGTCTCGAGTAATGGCCGCAGATCCTGCGGCTTCTCCTCCTGGAACATGGCCTGGACCTCACGCTTGTTCAGTCTTCGTCGGAAGCATGACATCGATTGTGCTCGTGAAAGGGTCCATCGCTAGCCGGGACCGTAGCGACAAAAAGTGCCTACCGCAGTACGGCTCAAGCGTTTTATTGCAAACAACTTTGGGAAATCTAACGGACGAGAATGCGCCGGCGAATGCGGAGACTCAACATTGCGACCAGAGGCACAGATGCATCGCACTGTAAATCAGAGCAATCAGATTCGTTTGCCATCAATGCTCACGTTTTATATGAGCAAAGTGAACGCGTGTGTGCTCGTGCCTTGTGCCGAGATGGTGAATCCGCTCGCGGAGACGATGATGAGCAAGCTGCAGAGTGGCCCTTAAGCGCGCGTGCCGCGCTTCATCTGTTCTCGGCGCCACCGTGTCCAGGTAGGCTATTGACCCCTCGATCTGCGCAAGGACTGCCACTGCGTCAGTCGTTGCGAAGAGAGGGCTATTTCCGACGTCGACATACACAGCGCTGGTATGTGCGGCTATGTCGGCATCACGCCCAGCAACACTGCCTCTCACCCGGATTGCCAGCCAACAGGATTCTGCGACCTGCAGTAAACGGTGCCCTTGGCACGACAACCCGTCGCAGCGCGTTTCATCGACAACCGCGCCGTTACGAACGACTTCGATGCGGTTCGATGGGACGCTGACCGACTCAATTCTCCAGTCGACCGTAATCATACCGCCCCCAGGAGGCAGCTGGATCGTACTTCCAGGGCGCCTCCCTTCTACAGTCATACTGACGAGCGGGCCGACTGTAACGAACGTGTCGCCGTACCGTACGGCGTCCATCCAGTTGCGATAGGTGAAGTCGCGGTCTCCCAGCTGCGCATATGTCCGAATACCGCCAAGGAGCGAGGCAGCACTCATCTTGTCGGAACCCGCGACCAACGGCAAACGATAGCCAATGTTGAGATACCTATACCAATCGGCCAGTCCGAAAGCGCAGATTTGGGCGTTTCGCGGATTGACGGTCATCATTTCGACCGCATCGATCAATCCGAGAACGATGTTTGCCGCATGCCCCGCCTTCCGGTCGGGAGCGTGCGGCAATACGACGAGTCCTCCTTGCCGATGGCAACGTTCCGCCCAGCTCGCCGTGGTGGTTTCTAGAGGATCACCGATCGCTGATTCGCTTGGACCGGCGACGCACAACGGATTAATGATCTCGCCCTCGTATCCAAGAAGAGAGATGTGCCCGAGCACCTCCATGCGGTTCTCGGTGCCGACGCGAACCAAGAACTCGCCATCGCCACCCAACTCTTTCGCTCCCAGCGTCGTTCGACCGTCGAAATCGCCAACATTGCTGAACATTTCGCCCCACTGGGACGCGAGCAGGTTGACGACGTTGACCCCTTCCGCCCGCCCCTCGAGAAGAGCGGTCTGCGGACTAAGAAAATGAACATGAGTGTCGGAACTAACCCAACCCTGCTCGCGCCAGCGGAGTACTTTTTCTAACTGGAAAGTTAGGGTCTCGGTGCTCTCACCAATGTTGACTATGCGCCGGAGCGGGCGCATCTCGAAGCCTCTTGTTATTTCAACGAAAATGGGACCGACCGGAACGTCGACAACGCAATTCCCATCCACATAGGCATACTGATTCAGGCCATTTGCGAACTCGGCGAAGAAGTCCTCGAAAAATCCGGTATTCACCTTCCGATGGTAACCCTTCGGCGGAAGATATTCACCATGTGGGCCATGCACATGTAGGCGTGCGGCAATGCACAAGCCTGTGTCTTTGTCAATTATCCGAAACTTCACGGGCCTCGCGGCCGGCTCGACGGCCACGGCTTTCAGTGGGGAGGCGGTGGGCGAGTGAGCAGCTTCCAACGAACGCAGCTCGTGCACGAGCAAACTGCCGTCGTCAGACCGTAGGTAAAGTCTCGCATCAGGGTGAGCGGAGTATTCGACGATAACCTCTTGACCAGACCGCACCGGCTGGACGTCATGCAGATCGCTCAGCCAGTCTGAGCACGAGTACTCTAGTACGGCGCGAGCAGAGATGACGGTTCCGAGGTCGATACCAATTTGATTGCCGCGATCGTCAGTATCGATTTCTCCTAGAGTGTTGAGATTCACTCCAGGGGGCAGGCGCATTCTCAGCTTGCGGCGACCTTGAAGGCGCAGGGGATGCTCGGTTAGCTCGGTGGTACTCACCGCATAGATGAGCGAGACCTCATTTTCCGCTCGCACTCGAATGGCCGTGATCTCCTTATGCGGTTGCGAATTTGGCAGCGCATAAAGCCACAGGTTCTCGCCATTAAGACGGCGCCCCGAATTCGCTCGCATTTCGGCATACCCGAAACTCAGGCCTGACGCTCGTCCGAGCGCGACATCTTCACCATGGGTCGCATGTACGCTCGGTTCCCGCGCCGGTACTGCTTCGAAAGGACTAGCGCCCCAAGAGATATGCCTCTGTTGAATTCCGAAGCGCCGCAACACGGGCACCTCGACCTCGCTGCCATCGGCATATTGGAGCGAGTAGGTCGACACCAATTCACCAAGGTCACTGCCGTCGTTAGGGCGTGTCGGCCCGATACGCCCGAAGCCGTGGGGCGTCTTAGGTGGACAATCGGTGACTGCCTGAACAAAGATCACGTAGGTGGCGACCGTCGGCGAGAGAACAATGCTGACAGGAGCCTCTGCAGGCCGCAGAGCTAGCACATCTGCCCCACCTTCGTCGCCGAAAATAAACGGCATGCCTCGAAGCGTCTGGGGCCCTTGGAGCTTGGCGCTCCAATTGCTGTCGCCAGCTTTCTGACCGAGCCTCGCGTCCAGCTGCCGGCGTCGAGTGTTGAAATAGCGCTTTAGGTCTACAGCAATGAAGTGCGGCGACGGTGGCGTTTTCATTCTGCCGGCTCCAGTCCGGCAGGTCGAGTACTAGCAATCAAGCTGAGTCACCCCATTCGTTCTAGACTTCTAGCACATTAAAATCATGAAGCATGACAGCTGTGTGACAGGTCGTGCTGCCGCAATATGGGAAACACTGTGCTCCCGGCTGAACTCGCTTCTGGAGACAGACCCGGGGGATCCACCGCGAAGGCGTCGGAGTGCGATAGTCCTCTGTGAGGAGCGCATACCCGTGGCACTCGTTAGCTGAGATGAGCCCACCGCGATACCAGTTGGCTCATAAAGCTCAACACCGACAGTCGTCTCGAGTGCGACACCAACCCCGGGACCGGAATCATCAAGGCCCCGATGCAGGCGAGAAAGGCCTAGCCATTCAGTGCGAGTACTACGTTGGAGCTGAGCGGAGTGGGTGAACGATGGGCTACGGCTGCTGAGTTTGTAAGCCGATATGAGGCTTCTATGAATGCAACTAATTTTGGAATGCAACTAATTTTGGCACTAGAACTTTCCACATGATTGAAGCGATCGCCGACCGTCTTGAGAGAGCGCCGCGGTAGCTTCGCCGACGCTGGTCGGCCGAGTTCAAAGCGCAAGTTGTGACGGAAGCGCTGGAGCCTGGCGCGAGCGTATCGGCGATTGCCCACCGGATCGGCATTCACCCGTCACAGCTGTTCGCCTGGCACCGCGAGCTCGGGCCGAGCGGCACTCGAGTTGGGAGGGTGTAGCGACGTCTGTGGCAGCCGCAGTGATCGAGATTGCCATTGGCGAGGACATCGTGCGCGCCGGCATGGATGTCGACCAGGTACACTTCTAGCGGGTGATCCGAGCGGTTCGTTTGGCATGATTCTCTGGTGTTCCTCGCCAGCCATCCAGTCGATTTCCGCAACTATGCGGCGGACATGATTATGCGGAGTTGGCTTTGGCAACACGTGGATTATGACGCATCCACAGGTAGTTAATTAAGAAGCGGGCACGCATTCGCTCCACATAACTATGCTCCTCACGATGATTCAGCATCGTGAGGAGAGCGAAGATGGATACCAATAATCGTAATCACTGGTTCCTCGATCCGGGACCGGTGTCGTTGTGGATTGATCAGTTTGCGGCCGACCTTGCCGCTCAGAGATACACACCGCTGACCATTGGCGGTTATACGGCTTGGGCGCGTCATTTCGCGGCTTGGCTCGGTGCTGAGGCTATCCCAATCGATGCCATTGATGACGACGTCGTTCGTCGCTTTGCCGAACATCGGTGTCACTGTCCCTGCAGCCGGCAATGGCAGCGTATTTCGCCCCGCTATTGGCGGCGCGCAAGGCGGTTCGTTGTTTTCCTCCAACGGATCGGAGTCGCACGAGCACCCTCGAAGGTCGCGTCACCATATCCCCTGGTGGACGACTATCAGAGCTGGCTGCGTATTCACCGGGGACTGTCGGAGCGGACCATTACCCGCCATCGGCGCGATTTGCATCGGTTGCTGCCAGCACTGGCACGGCGACCCACGACTATGACGCAACCCTCATACGTAAAGTTGTCCGCGAGTGGCGTGAGCGGACCGGCCCCGCCAACATGCGGACCATAACGAGCGCCTTGAGCAGCTATCTGCGTTTCCTTGCTGGTGCTGGACTTTGCCGACCCAACCTCGACGACGCCATCCCGTCTGTCGTGCAACGGCGTCTTTCGTCATTGCCGCGATATCTTGTCGCCGCTGATGTCGACCGGGTCATTGCATCCTGCGATCATCTCGTCAGGGGCCGTTTGCGTGACAAGGCGATCCTGCTCCTGCTGGCGCGTCTGGGGCTTCGGGCTGGAGATGTCGCTGGGCCCAGGCTCAGCGATCTTGATTGGACATCCGGCATGCTGCGCTTGAGTGGCAAAGCGCGCCGCGAGGTTCGGCTGCCGCTCCCGCAGGACGTCGGAGATGCCCTACTCGCCTACATCGAGCAGGAACGGCCTCGCGTGCATTCAGACGCAATGTTTCTCTTAATGATCGCACCCTACCGGTCATTCTCGCGGTCCAGCTATGTCTCCACGATCGTCGCACTTGCGCTGAAGCGGGCAGGCATTTCCGACCCGCCGTCGACCGGAGCCAGCCTGCTGCGCCACTCCGCGGCAACCACGATGTTACGTTCGGGAGCCACACTCGAGGCTGTCGGCACGGTGCTGCGTCACCGCTCTCTTGATATGACCGCTCACTACGCCAAGGTCGACATTCCAATGCTGGAGCTGATTTCTCAGCCCTGGCCGAGAGACCTGGTATGCTGAGTCAACATCTCGCCGATCATGCAGCTCTTCAACGCGCGCTGGGCTTCAAGTTCCGGACGCCGGGCATCCTCCTGCGCAACTTTGTCGCCTTCGCCGAGCATCGGGGTGAGCGTGTCATAACGACTACGACCGTGCGTGAGTGGGCGCTACAGGCCCCATCTCCCGAGCAACGACGCAACCGTCTGCTGACCGTACGCCGCTTTGCGATCGCGTTGCATGCTGAAGATTCGCGCCATGAAGTTCCCGAAGCCGATATCTTCGGCCGCGCCAGTCCTCGACGCCGCACTCCATATATTTACAGTCCCGGCGACATCCGACGGCTGATCGACGCCGCGCGCCACCTTGGCCCCGCTGGCTCAATTCGGCCACTGACATACGCCACAATGTTCGGGTTGATTGCCGCGACCGGCATGCGCGTTTCGGAAGCGCTCACCATCCGACTACCAGACGTGACACACGATGGGCTGATTATTGCCCAGACTAAGTTCAAGAAGAGCAGGTTGCTGCCGCTCCATTTAACGACCAGACGCGCATTGGACGGATATCTCGCCGCTCGCCTAAAGGCATCAAGCCAGAGCGATGCGCTCTTCATTTCGCATCAGGGAATGCCGCCTGCCTATCCGACAGCGATAACGGTCTTCCTGCAACTCGTTCGGTCGATCGGCTTGCGTGGCGCCCCAGGATCGCGAGGACCGCGGATCCACGATCTTCGCCATACATTCGCCGTTCGCTCTCTCGAACGCTGTGCGCACGACGCCCAGGCAGTCGCTCGCCATATCACAGCCCTGAGCACCTATATGGGCCACGCCCATGTGAGCGATACATATTGGTATCTCCAGGCGACGCCCGAGCTGATGACGCATATGGCAGCGGCCGGCGAAGGCTTGTATCGGGGAGAGCAGGCATGACCCAACTCGCCCCGCACCTCACCGCCTTCCTTCGAGAACATCTTCCCCGCGAGCGTCGAGCCAGCATCCATACCTGCGACGCCTATGCCTACAGCTTCCAGCTGCTGGTGGCCTTTGCCGCACGACGACTCCGCAAGAGGCCCTGCTTGCTGCATATCGAGGATCTCGATGTCGCGATGATCCTTGCCTTCCTGGAACATGTCGAGGAGGTGCGCGGCAACAAAGCGCGTTCGCGCAACGCTCGGTTGGCGGCCGTGAAGTCCTTTTTTCGCTATCTCGAACACCGAGTAGCTGTGGTGCTCGATCAAGCCCTTCGGGTGCACTCGATTCCAATGAAGAAGATTGACGAGACGCTCGTCGCTTCGCTTTCGCGCGCTGAGGTTCAGGCGCTGCTTGACGCACCGGATCGGCGGACAATGTTGGGCATTCGCGATCGCGCCGTGCTGCATCTCGCCTTTGCCGGCGGGCTGCGCGTTTCTGAGCTTGTCGGTCTCTCCCTCGATCAATTCGACGGTCGGGCGCCCGCCAGCATCCATGTCTTCGGCAAAGGACGGCGAGAGCGCGTGCTACCACTCTGGCAGGAGACCTCGGCCGCGATCCGAGCCTGGACAGCGGTCAGACCCAAGAACCGCGATATTGCGCTCTTCTTGAACAACGCCGGCCGGGTGATGACGCGCGCCGGCTTCGAATATATCCTGGCAAAGCACGCCGCCGCCGCCGCCATCGTGCCCTCGCTTGCCACGAAGTCGATATCACCCCATGTACTGCGTCACAGCTGCGCTATGCACATGCTGCGAGCGACCCGCGATGTCCGCAAGGTGGCGCTGTGGCTCGGGCACGCCACTCTCCAGAGCACTGAGATTTACCTACGCGCCGACCCGGCCGAGAAACTCGAGATGCTCGGCGCCCTGGCACCGCTCGGCATCAAGCCAGGCAAATTCCGCCCGCCAGATCGGTTGATCGAGATGCTCACCTCCGGATAATAGAGAGCGTTTTTAGATTACCGGCGCACTCACATCGGCGCACGTCGAAGCTTCGGTGGCGCGCCGCTAATCTAAAAACGCTCTCTATTATGTGGTGCACCACATAATCGCAAGGGGTGTCCATGGTCTTGTTGCGCTTGAGCGCGATGCCGGCTCAGATCCGCACGACGGCGCGCCTTATGTCTTTCGGGCCAAAAGAGCCGACAGAATTAGACCGTTCGATCACGGCATGGACGAAAACCTCGCGGCCTGCCCAAGGGTGAAGCCGGTACAGAACCTCACGGCATACGGTCCCGTGGGCGCTCTCAAGCCTTGTACCATGGCCGGCGTCCCCACTCGAGCCTTGACCGCGGCACCCCGGATCAAGCTTACTTCAACCTGCTGCCATTCCGCGCGGCAGCCTAACTCTGGCAGAAGCTCCACCTATCGACGCGGAATTGCTGTTCAGACAACCGAGACCGTCTCTGTCTTGCGCGCAGATTCAGCGGCTTGAGCGCGACGTGAGAGTGATTCCGCCGAACATGTAGAGCCGCAACTTGCGACGGGAGGTTAAGACCGATGCCAATAATGTGACCGCATTCTGCGAAAGCAATTACTCGCCCCAAATATGCGGTTCATTCCAATCAAGACGTCAAAAGCCTAGGCTCAATTTGCTCGATCGAGCGAGAGGACTGGTGGTTCGTCAGAGCGCCATAACCTCTTGCGCCATCCGAGCTCATTCCCTGACGTGGACGTTGCCAGCGGTCTTGAAATAGGCGTCCCGGCGACGCGCGCATCCGCCTTGCCGTCAATGCCGGTCGGCGAGCGATCGCTCACTTGCGGCATTTGGTCCACAGTAGGCCGTCGCACCAGACGTGTTCAACGCGTCCCCACTGGCAGGCTGACGCGAGATCCGGGAAAAAACCACGTCCATGGTGGTTGGCACTTGTATTACAAAGCAATGGAATGCCCGTGAGCTCTTCATATTCGATGAGAAGATGAGCGACTTTGTGTTCAGAGGTTCTGGAAACAGTCTGCAATCGCGCGGATCCGTCGAGATGTATAACGGCAGGAATTTTGTCCCGCCATTCTGCCCGTGTGTGGTGATCGAAAAGCATGTAAGGATCCGGCGTTCCAGGCCTGAAAATATCCGGTGCACGATCCTCCAGGCATATCGGCGCCACTGGCCGGAAGTGTTCCCGAAGTTTGATGTCGTTGAGATGGTCCTTCATGCCCGGCGATGTGGCCGCCGCGAGAATGCTTCTGCCACCTAGTGCGCGCGGTCCGAGCTCGGCGCGCCCAGCAAGGAAAATCACCGGCTTGTTGCTCGCGAGGACTGTCGCAAGTTCCTGCATACTGCACGGCGCGGCCTCCCATTCGGGCGGCACATCGCTACGTTGCAGGGCTGGGCCACTGTAGACCGACCATTCCAGCGAAACGAAGCCTTTTCGCGCCGCCACTGCAGCGCAAGCGGCACCGATAGCCGAGCCGCTGTCATTCGTAAACGGCGGCACCCAGACAGCATCAAACAGGCCTGCCGCACGTAGTGCGCTGTTCCATTTGATATTGAGACCGCAGCCGCCGGCAATACATAAGTTCCGTGGTCCCGGAACAGACGAATGCCGCTGCAAAGCAATCGCCATTTCCTGGACGAGCAGACGCTCAAGGAAGCAATGAAACGATGCAAGCACGTCTTCGGGTGACTTGACCTTCAACCGGAGCGCGCTGGCATCGAAGAAATCATGCAGCTCCGCAACCTTAGAATCTATGCTGTTGAGATCAGCACGATAACCACGGGCACACTTTATGTCGGCAGCAAAGCGTTCCCAATAGAGCTCCTGAAACACCGCCACGATATCTTCATCAACAGACCCAAGCGCAATGTAGGCCATCAACTTGCCGGAAAGGCTCCGGTCTCTCCGGTGGGTGCGGTTCTTATAAGGTCCAAAGTGATGGCCCGCCGCAGGATAGGCATGTCCAATTATCGGAAACAGGTATTCGAGGAACCGGGCCCCGCGGCGCTCTACGTAATAGAGACGTGGAAACATGGCGCCGTCCCACACTAGGCAGAACGCAGGTTGTCCAGCTCTGGCAAACTGGCTAGTGCAGTATGCAGAGGCTAAATGGTCTGTGACGTGGGGATAGCTTTTGTAAGGGTACATCTTGCCGTCAAGGATCAACCCAGAGCCGTCGCATGAAGTGAGCAGGCCCTCGGCATGAGGTTCAAGATACGGCGCCGCTTTGAGAGTGATAGGCGACGTATCGCTGACGACATCCAATTGCGACTCTGCGTCTCCGGCCCAGCCGTCGATGACAAACTCGTCAACATCTTTCGTACCCAGACCGTGCTCCGCCAAAGCAACGACAATTGCATCTAGATTGTCGATGGCTTGATAACGCGGACTGTTGCCCCGCTTCTCTTGCTCGATGCAAAAGACAAGCCGTTCGTCCTCAATAAGAGCGATCGCTCCGTCATGCGTCAGTTTGATACCGCAGATGCGCATAGTGCCTCCATGTCGAACCCCGTAAATTCGTTGATTCGAAGATCGAATCGGACTCCGAAGGCAGAAGCCAGCAAGCAATCTTCAGTAGGTTGACGCCTCCTGGCATGGCCGACGCTCAACTTCGATCTTCGATCAATGTTTCGTTCAGCACAGTGATGACCGCCTCGGCACAGCCGACGGGGGGCATCGCGCGTCGATCGGTGATCCAGATGCCGCGATCTGGCCCAAGCACCCGCACCAGGTTGCGGATCGGCGCCCCATCTCAGCCGTCCTCGAGTCAATAGAGAACATCTGCTACAACGATCAGATCGAATGGTTCCAAGAACAGTCGAATGTCTGAGACGATCCACGTGAATTGCGTCCACCTCTTCCTCCATTGGCGCGCTCGACTAATTGCTTGCGGCACGACGCAGGCCACTGTGAGCCGTTCGCAGTTGGGATGCTCGCGTTTCCGTGAATGCGTAGCCGCACACCCGACTTCGAGGGCGTTGTGATCCCTTGGAAAAGTGACAGTCAGCGCGCCGTTATGCTCCCGGCCACACGGAATATCGTCGAGTCGCCGCGGTTCGTCGGGAGACAATCCCCGCTCTAACAACTGATAGTTGTTGTGCAGGGTCACGAATTATTCACCTAGTAGGGTTGGATTACGGACGACGACGTGTTCTTCGCCGCGGTTCTGTACGTGCGTAACAGTCTCCGGCGACCTAATCGTCGCGTGGCTATTGACACTCAAACGAGCCTCCCCTTCTGTCGCCGTCGACCGTAGTACGTGCAGGATTCGGGCCAGCGCGAACCAGAAGGAATGCTCGCGAGTTTGCGCCGAATGTCGCGGCGGCAAACACGCTTGGCGGGTTCCAGACATCGGTGCGTATCTCCCTTTTTGAAACCAGGCGATGATCGCCCTGTTTCGCGTGATCGACCGGCACGGCGACAATCCAGAACGATGCCTAGCGCGTCTTCGGACATTCGGTGCCCGTTGTTTGCGATATTATTACCGGCCGAGAGTTGATCATGACGTGCTGGGGATGCCCACTCCACCGCGAGTCGAGAATTTTTCAGTAACCTAACATCCGCAATATTTCCTTGCCGTACCGACGCGCTCGGCTGAACCCGGAAAACCGTGGTCCTCGTGCCCGCCAACAGTTTCGCCGAATACGCGTCAATACGAAAGGCGAGCGCGGCACCAAGGTCACAAATCCATCGTGGGTGGAGGCGGTCTCTTATGTCATCGATGGAGGCATGGTGACAGGATCGTTGGACGAGTCGGCAGACTTTCTGATGGTTTGAAGAGAGCGACTGGACACGCTTGGCCCATGCCATAAAGCTGTCGGCCGCATACGAGGACACAACAAAGTCCGAGCCATCTCTGCGACATCGAAATCAGGCGCTCTGACGCCGACTGTCGGATTTTCGACATGCTATCGGGTCCACGGCACCTCCTCTTGAGCAAATAGCCTCTACGACTCAATCTCTCGCAGATGGCACAAATATTGATGAGAGAGGATGTCATCCAGCATCGCATGCTAAAGGAGTTTCAGTGAATGGCTCACAATGCTACCGCCTCTCAGTTGACTTATGCTTTCATTTGAATTCGACCGCCTCAACGCCGCTATCCGTCTCAGTGCGCGCGTCGCGGCCATCGCTAACTCAGGCGGAAAACGGGATCCTCTCGGTGAAACAAGAGGATCGCTTGCCTGCCAAAGCAAACCGAACAGCATGAGTTTTACGGATATATCCGGTTTGCGGCGCGGAGTGGCGAGACAGGCGACAGGCCATCACTTCGCTGTCGAGCTCAGGGAAACCGCAAAACTCGCACTGCCGATGGTGTTGACGCAGGTTGGGGAGATCGCGGTGATGACGACCAATGTTGCCTTCATCGGGCGACTCGGCGCTGAGGCACTCTCCGCGGCAGCGCTGGCTGGCAGGATCTATCTCGTCAGCGTCACCTTCGGCATAGGCGTGCTCGCGGCGATCACGCCGTTGGCGGCGCAGGCGTTTGGGGCGGATAATCTGGCGGTGGTACGGCGCGCGCTACGCATGGGATTGTGGGCGGCGCTGCTTCTATCGCTCCCGATTGTGGCATTTGCAGTGTGCGGAGAGCAAATACTGGTCGCGCTTGGTCAAGCGCCCAACGTGGCACGGCTCGCCCAGCAATACCTGTTCGGACTCGCCTGGGGCGCGGCACCGGCGCTTTGCTTTCTAGCTATCCGTGGTTTCCTGAGCGCAGTCAACCGGCCGGAGCCGGTCTTGTGGATCACGCTCGCGGCGATCCCCGCCAACGCCCTGCTAGCTTATCCGCTGATCTATGGGAAGCTCGGCCTACCCCGGCTGGAGCTGTTCGGTGCGGGTCTTGCGACCACCTTGGTGAACTGCGGGACATTTTTGGCTGGGTTGTGGTTCGCCACAATGCGTCGTCCTTTCCGTGACTACCACGTGCTTGCACATCTTTGGCATTTTGATTGGCCCCTAATGCGAGCGCTGATTGTGACCGGGTCGCCGATCTCAATGGCCTCCTTGATCGGCTGCGGAGCATTCTCGGCCGCTGCGGTCCTGGCGGGCCTGAGCGGAACAAGCACACTCGCAGCACATCAGATCGCGTTCCAGGTCGCCGTGATCCTGTCTATGATCTCTTTCGGCATCAGCATGGCGGCAGCCGTACGCGTCGGGCATGCAGTCGGCCGCAACGATGGTCCCGGCGTTAAGCGGGCAGGTCTGGTCGCGATGGTGCTCGGTATTGTGATCGCTGCATTGCTGACGCTCGCGGTGATCGCCGGACGTTTTGAGATCGCCAGGTTGTTTCTGGGCAAATCGGCCGGCGACTTCGACGCGACGGTCGGACTAGCCGCAAAGCTTCTTTTGGTCGGCGCGAGCTTATTTGTCAGTAATGCCGCACAGAGCGTTGCGACTGGCGGCCTGCGCGGACTGAAGGACACGCGGGTACCGCTTCTCTTCGCCGGCATAGCTTATTGGCCAATTGGCTTCTCCCTTAGCTACGTGCTTGGATTGAAGATGGGTCTCGGAGCCGTCGGTATCTGGATTGGCTTATCAATCGGGACGACCGTCTGCGCGGTGCTTCTTGTTCTGCGTTTCCATCTCGTGGCAAGCAGGCCTGCTCTTTAGGGGGCGCGCTGGCAACGGTGCGATGACAGCCCTGACGATTGAAGGCGGCCACGCTGCCGCCCTGGACACTGCCGCCTCGCATCGAAATTCCCCGCGCAGTACAATGCGTTTCCCCGACATGGCACGAACCCGAGATTAGACGGCACGTCCAACTACAACTCGACTGCCTCCTGCGGGCCGGCGGAGGCCCGCGAGCGCCACCCGAACCTCAGCTTCCCGTATCCTGCGAAACAGCCAGTTGATGGCGGATTCAGCCTGAATACGCAAATGTCTTCAATCGGGCTCGCCCTTCCGAGCCTCAAGCGATTAGCCATCATCACCGGCAAGAGCGATGAAGCAGGTGAAAGATCTCGTCCGCGGGGGGCTCAGCTGCGAGGTCACCTGACGCGGAGCGGCACCAACGGCGCGGCTGGTGAAGCTGCTTTTCTCTCTTTCGTTTCCCCTTTTGCGTTTGGCGTGGGGGCTTTCCGCTGGGCTACGTCGGCTTCAGCGTGGCCTCTTATGGACCCGCCGACGATGCAAAAGGACTCGTCAAAGAGATGGCAGCGGTCAGCGCTAATCAATCCGAAGTTGATTTGAGGCTGCAGCCTCGAGCCATTATGCATACCCACCCACTTCTGTCCTCAACAGCTCGCCGGCCCTAAGAAGAGCCATGGCGTCGAAGCAGGCGTCAGAAGTGTCGCCGGAGTCGTTTCTCCATTCGTCCATTCCGTCTCGCAAACCTCAGTGGGATATAACGCGCTTCCGATTGGGATCGTCCTTCCTTCCGGGCTGGTCGTATACCTTGTGCAGTGTGAGCTAAGAAATTGGCGTCGTCGTCACGGTTCATTCCGAGCTTGCTCCACGCCATGCGTGCGAGCCAGGGTGACAACCAGACAGTCGAGTGAGGCGCTTGGACACTGCTTAACAGTCTTCGCGGATAGCGGTTGCTGAGCCTCGCTATGCGGCCAAGAATCATGCGATCATCGGTCAAGATTTGCTTCGGTACCAGGTAGGTTTCCTCGGACATTAGGGTTAAGACCACCGGCGCCGATCACAGCTTTCACCATTGGCTCCATTTCTGGCGATCCGGCCGTTGCCACCTAGCTTCACGGCAGGATTGCTCCGCTAGCGCGGCGGGGCGTATGGGCTTGAGCAAAGACTGCCTGTTAGCATCCGGATCATCCCCGTCATTGATGGGGGCTTCGAACGCAGCGGCGGCGACGTAGTCCGCCTCACGGGCTCCAAAGGAGGCCATGACACTGGCTTGGTCAAGATGATGCGGTCCCTCCGGCTCGATCAGTAGCCACGCTTTGGCCAGATCGGCGCAGTTCTCAAGTCGGAGCGTTTCCACTGCGACGGCGTTACTGCCGGAAGATGGCACGGTCGGCCCAGGTTGACCATAGTGTGCTTCGCTAGTGACATATGGCCCGACCAGCAATGGTAGACCGAGCGCTCGCGCTTCGAGCACAAACAGGAGGCCCGGCGAGCGACCAGAGAGATCAACCACCGGGGCACCGACTTCGAGGCCGGCCGCACGAGCCTGCGCTCTGGCCGTGGTCAGATAGTCGTGGTGGGGTTGCGAGAGCACCAATTTTCCACCGCCCGGCAGGGGGGTAACAGCGGTATAAGCGCGCAGATCTTTCTCCTGACCCCGCGGCTTGAGGATGGCAGCATTGATCACTGATGCAGCGAACAACTGTGCTAACACAGTCAGGGGCAGCAGGGTGGCGACGTTGCGTCGCTGTTGCGCAAGAGGACTCAGGAAGACAACGAGCGCGAGCATCCAGAACAAGGCGGCCTTTGAACCGCCCCACCAGTAGTTGACACCGGAGCCCAGCGCGGACACGTGCGGCAGGACGAAAAACGTTAGCGCTAGAGCGACGCCGGTGGGAGCTTGGCTGCGCAGAATCAATCCCTCACGATAGAACATCGCGCCAAGGCACGTGAAGACTGGCACTAGGAACAGGGTCGAGAGCTTGATGCTGACCGGATCGGTCCCCAGCAGCGCAATCGCAATTGTTATGATCAGGACCGCGGCAAGAGCTAGTGCTGGGAGCCACTTGTACCTAGACTCCACTAGAATGCTGAGCAGAACGGCTATCGCCGTTAACATAGCGAAACCGAGTTGCGCGCGACTGGTTTCGAGCCAGTCGATCCGAAATATGGAGGACACTTCGTGCTTCGCACCTAGCAAGACTTCCAAATCAGCGCTGTTGACCATACGCGTCACCAGCCCGGCGATGCCGCCGTCGATCAAGTAGGCGGTAACGATCAGCAGAACGAGCGCGAAGAGCGCTGCGCCAAGCATGGGCAGCAGCGATTTTCGCCGCAAAACAACGACATAGATCATAACGACGAGAGCAACGGCGGCGGCGGTTGTCAGCTTGGCCATGAAGCAGCACCAGCCGCCAACGCCAACCAGGATCCATCCCGAGACCCGGCGGATTCGCCCGGGCCGATCGGCCAGTAGCAAGCCGATCATCACTATCAAGAGCGAGTGAAGGGTCAGTGTGTTATAGTTGGGGGTGCGCGAGAACGTGGTGTGAAAATTCACTAATGCCAAGCTGGCGATCCCTGCCGATAGCACCGCTGCATGCGGCCACCCCACTGTCCAGAAGCGCCGGATCACGAGGAAGCTGAGACTCCAGCCCAGCGCCATCGTGAGCGTGATATTCGCCGTGCGAAGTGCTGCGACGTCGCCACCCATCCACTGATAGGGCCAGTGATAAAAAAAGCCGAAAAGGGAAGGCGGCATATTGATTGCATAGGGGAATGGGTTCGCCATCGAGAGGAGGTAGAAGCCGTCGCTGCTGAGATTGTAACCAAAACTGCTATAGTATAGCAGCCAAGCGAAAAGGGTCGCTGTAGTTGCGGCAGACAGAGGCAACAAAGTCCAATCGAGCAATACCGGGATTGCAAAACGGTTATCTCTTGGCATATTCCTGCCAGCCCTATAGACGAGGCCCATTCCAATGAATATCAGCCTCAAGGACCTTCTAACTGACTTGAGCCAGGCCATCACCTCCAAGAATTGGTGGCGTCCATCACTCGTCTCAGTGTCCGTCGATCTCGATATGATAGACCGGGCTGACCCGGCATCGCTTCCAGCGCGCGGAAGCGTAGGTCTGATCTAGTCCGGCAGCTTTGTGAGCTTGGGCTTGTCGAGCTCGGCGAACAGTTCGGCGCGGCTGGCCGTCAAAGTCGCGCATCTGCCGGGCATAGAGTTTGACGACCTGGATTTTGATCGCTGAGTTTCGCTCCCCAACGAAAAGAGCGTTGATTGCGCAACCGCGCCAGACTCCATCGCTGGGTGACTTGCACCGCAACTTCGACCTTTGCCTTGGAGTCTAGCGCGCATTGCATATCGTGACGAGCGTGGCGCGCACGTTTTCACGGTTACCATCCGTTCCATCCGCTGTGCGGATAGGCGTCCGAGTGGTTCGCCGTTCGCAACAACTGGGGCGGAGACCGCGTGTCATCCGCAGGTCACGAGGGAGGATTGCGTACACTTCCGGTCGAATGGACTGACGTTGTCGAGCCCGACTGGTAGTCATGGTTCGTGCAGGTCGCGCCTTCTTCCGAACCGATCGACTGTGCGAGCTGCGTAAGCTCATCGATTAGTGCCGGCGGCAGCAGGGGGAGGCCATCATGTTAGGCAGATTATGTATATGTCTTTGGAAGTATGTTCGTACGGTGACGCGAGAGTTGACACGCAGTAAATGAGTAGTCCGAATACCCTTACTTCTATGGTCGATCCGACTATGTAGCGGCAGCTCGATTAGCAAGGTGACCTGCATAAACGTGCGCCAGATCTGGGAGGCGCCGCAGACCCAGCTTCTCACGCAGAGTGCCCGCGCGGATGGCTGAAGGAAGCAGGCCGCGACGTTGTAGTTCCGGGACGACTAAATCGATAAACTCTTTCATCGAGCCCGGCAGCAAAGGCGGCATCACGTTGAAACCGTCCGCAGCTCGCGCGCTGATCCACTCTTCGATACAATCGGCGATCGTTGTGGCTGTACCCACGACCTGCAGATGACCTCGAGCACCCGCGAAGCGCATTATCATCTGTCCGATCGTTAGAGATTCGCGGCTGGCGCTCTCGATGAGAAGCTTCTGCCTGCTCTTGCTTGAATTGGTCTCGCTAATAACTGAGGGAAGCCTGTCGCTGAGAGTAAGCCCGGCCAGGTCAACGCCACCGAGAATGCGGCTAATGAAGGGAATACCAACTTCCGGGTGCAGCAGAGACTGCAGCATTTCAAAGCGATCCTCGGCTTCGCGCTGGGTTTGCCCAATCACTGGAAATATGCCGGGCATGATAATGAGCTCGTCTTCGCCGCGATCATAGCGCTGGAGTCGTGCCTTCAGGTTTGCGTAGAACTCTCTCGCGTCCCCGAGATTTTGCTGAGCGGTAAACACCACGTCCGCCGACGCTGCGGCCAGATCCTGACCATCTTCTGAAGATCCTGCTTGAACGATTACGGGATGACCCTGTGGTGATCTGGGAATGCTCAATGGGCCACGGACCGAGAAAAATTCTCCCCGATGGTCGAGCACATGCATCTTACTCGGCTCGAAATAGATTCCCGATGCCCTGTCGCGAACGAATGCATCGTCGTCCCAGCTATCCCAGAGGCCTTTGACAACCGACACGAACTCCCGAGCCCGGCGATATCTGGTCTCATGGGGCGGAAGATCATCACTAGATAAATTCAGCGCCTCGAACCTGCTCGCCGAGGTAACGACATTCCACCCGGCCCGACCGCCACTCAGATGATCGAGCGAGGCGAATTTGCGTGCGACTTGGTAGGGATCATTATAGGACGTGGAGGCAGTTCCAACCAAACCAATTCCCTTTGTGAACGGCGCCAGAGCTGACAGAAGAACAATAGGATCGTAACACTCCGTGCGCGCGCTGCGGCTGATCATTGGGATATTGTCTGACGTGATGCCAAGACTGTCGGCAAGGAAGACAAAGTCGAAGAAGTTGCGATCCGCAGTAGTCACGATGTCAAGATATCGCTTGAATGCCATCCCTTGGCCCGAGGTTGCGTCGGGATGCCGCCAGGCGGCCTCGTGGAGACCGTCAATTACCAGGAACAGACCTAATTTGATGTGGCGTGTTGGCTTGCGCATTATAGTCCTCATCGGGATCGACAATTGCTAGAGCCTCAGGAACGGGCGCGCCGCGCCGGCTCCTCAGGCTTTGGATACTTTGTAAGTCCAGGCTCTTGTCCGCCATGCCGTCCTTAACGATCGGACGGTGCCGACCCGAATGCGAATTTTCTCCAGAAGAGCGAGCCACGCCGTTTGTCCAATCTGGCTCGGAACGTAATGTGCTGATCGCCAAGTCGCCATGAAGGTCTCCGGCGACATTTCGTGCCAATCCAGGCGATCGCAATATATGAACGGCTCAAAGTATGGCGAGCTGTTGATAGGTTCGATGGCCTTCTCGGCGTTCGTAAACGTCTGAGAGATTGCCGGAGAAGACGCCCGCACGAGCTCATCGATAGAACGCTGAAAGATATCGATCACTAAGTCTCTGGGGTTCCAGAGCACGGTGAGGAAGCCGTCCCGTCGAAGCACGCGGTTACATTCCTTGAGCGTCCGTTGAGGGTCGACGTATTGAAAAGCGTTTCCGATTAGGATCCAGCTCGCGCTCTCGTCATCCAAGCCAGTATCCTCAGCCGCTCCGGAGCGCCATTCGAAGAAGTCGCCTCCGCGACCGAGACGCCGAGCTTCGGCGTGCATCACGGCCTCCGGCTCAATAGCCCATCCTTCAAGGTCGAGCGACACCAGCGTTGCTGTCAGATTCCCGGTTCCTGCGCACAAATCAACCACGTTCCGTCGGTTCTTCTCGATACGGAGACCTGACGATAGTGTTCTCAGGAGTTCTGGAGAGTGCGGCGGGCGCTGGCTGTAATCGTTAGCACTCGTCGTGAAATCACCCCATTGGATCGCAGTATCCACGTCAAGCCCTCCTGCTGCGTCGCTGTTTTAAGCCGGCTTCTTCCCGATCGCCACGCTTCAGCTCATATAGTCCGACAAGGCCGGAGATGTGATGCGACACGCCGGTAACAACCGGTGCAAACCCGAGTTTCTCGTAGAAGCCGCTGACGCGTTCTTGTGCATAAAGCCAGACTGAGACTTCTCTGTTCGTGATCAGATTGCATGCCGTTTCAACCAGTTGGCGTCCAAGTCCCGCTCCGCGCAAATGGCTGACGACTGCGACTCCTCGAATCCGCCACGCAGCAGCGCTGTCCCCTGGAGGAGGCGCCGGCTCTCTAACAGCCGACGCAACTCCAACGAATCCATCTTGCGATGCCGCGGCGACATGAATGCTATCTGCTAGAAGATCGCCAGGCGAAATCGTATCCCTGGCATGTCTTTCGGGTCGGAGTTCTGATGTTCGTAGCGCGATAACGGCCGAAAGGGGAACGCGTAATATTTTGTGCATATCCCCTTCCTTAGCCATGTGCCTGCAGAGGGACGGCTTCGAGAGGGCTTTGTCTGGTCTTGCGGACCTCTCGTTCCAGTAGTTTGTCCAGGACTGAGAGCCCAACCACGAGATCATTCGAGCTCGGCGGCGCCGTGAGTGACACCCGGACCGCGTTCGGCACTCGGGAGTCGCTGACGGCGAAAACCTCCGCAGGACGTATGAGGATGCCGCACGTCTTTGCGGCGTCCACAAGCGTATGCTGCTCGATACAGTCCGGCAACGGCATCCAAATGTGGAGCGATCCAGGCTTCGTAACGTACTCAGCAGATGTCAGGATCTCGGATGCGATCGCATGGCGTTCGCGAATATCCGCCCTTATGGCGTCGATGATTTGTTGCGCAAGGTCGGCACGTATCCAGTGGTTTATTGTGAGAGCGGATAGAGCGTTCGGAAACCACCAGGATAATCTCTGTACCGGTGACACCAGTTCCCGCGCGCGCGTGGCAGTCGGCGCAAGCAGATAGGCAAAGCGCAAACCCATCGCGAAGCACTTCGAGACGCTCATGCAATACCACGTAATGTCTGGCGCAAGTGCAGCTATCGGGGGTGGGGCATCCGGATGCAGAAAGCCTAGTACGTCGTCCTCAATAATCGTAATCCCAAGCCTCCTGCACGTCTCCGCGAGGCGGACCCTCCGGGCGCGCCCCATCACCGCAGTCGTTGGATTGTGGACCGTGGGATTGCAAAACAACACTCGCTGGCCCGATCGTCCGCGACAGCCGTCCTCAAGGGCTTCGGGAATTAGTCCCTCTTGATCAACCGGTAGGCCGACCAGCTTCAACCCAGCGCGTGTCGTGAGTTGTCTCAATACGGCATAAGTGACCGATTCAGTGAACAGGGTTGCCCCCGGCTCGACCATTCCAAATAGTAGGTTCAACGCGCTCTGCGTGCCATTCGTCACAATAATCCGTTCGGGATCGGGCTCTGCGTCAAAACGGCCACGAAGCCAGCACGATCCGGCTTCAAGATCTTCCTTTGCTCCGCCCGGATGGTTGCGGCGGATATTCATTGGGACCGTATCCGAATGACAAATCTGCTGAAACGCCTGTTCGAGCGCTTCGTGGATAATGTGCGGTGCGGGCGGTAGGGCCGTCGTCAGGTCGATGGAAAACTCCAGGCTGGAGTCGGGCATCCATTCCTCCAAACAGTTATGTTGGCAGCGGTTCGTCTATGTTCTCGTTGCCAATATGATGGATGCCCCAACACAAAACGCAGTTACGACGAAGTACATGACGCCAGCCGTCTTCGGCACTCGGAGAGGCACAACGTGCAAGACAGCAAGAACGACGAGGACGAACGCGAACAGGTTGGGAAAGACCGCCTCTGGAATATCCGGGCGGAACAAGAACAAGATTGCCGTTACCGGTACGACGTAGGTGGTCGGCACTCCGATGAACCGGCCGCCCGGAGATCCGAATACGTTGAAGTAGCTGAGCCGCAAGGCGCTGGCCACAAGGAGAATCGCTCCTGCAGCAACTGAGATCGTTGAGCCATGGCCGATGATGATTGACGTTACTGCCGGAAAGACCCCGGCACTCACCAAGTCGGCGAGCGAATCCAGATTCTTGCCGACCCTTCTTGTCTCGACCCGGCGGCCTTGCATCCGCTGGGCCACGACGCCGTCGAGGTGATCGGCCAGCAATGCCCAGAGCACGATGGCTACGCCGATCTCCGGCAGACCCGCGATCGTAACATTGATACCGATAGCCGAGAGCACAAGACCTATTGCAGTCACGGCGTTGGCCGGATCGAGAAGCTGCCGGATCATTGGAGGCTCTCGCGACAAACAATCTTATGCCCAAACATCGGGGCTGAGGAACGGCGGTGATTTGCGGTGGCGAAGTCGCGTTCATCGGCGCGCACATCCTCCGTACTGTTGATCTTCCAGTGGACACCGTGACGGCGCGCAGCCGTGGCATGTCCGAACCGATTGATCATGATCACACCCTATTTGACGTCGCTAAAGCGCCATTTGGTCTGCCAGTGAGCCGCGGTCTCTCGCTGCGGAAAATCCGTTCGGCCATACGGAGGTCTGCCGTGCTGTCGATCTCAAACCATTTCAGGTCATCGCAGAGCGCGGCCTTAATCCTAAGTTTATCGTCAGCGATTAAACCGGCAAGAACCTGTTCGACAAAGGCCGTGCCACCTCCGGAGGCGAAAAGTGCATCTAATCGCGAAACGAGATGCTCCTTCAGCGTATTCCTGCCGAAGCGAAAGAGGTTGATCGTCTTGTAGAGTAGATCCGTTGATAGGTCCGCATTGCTTTGATTTAAGCGGAATTCGCGCACGTAGTCGTCCTCAGAGAGGAGCACGGCCGAGCCGGTCATCATTTCGTCGAAGATGTCGACCGCTGCGACATCGCCTTCATGTTCGAGCAGGCGGGACAGCGCAGAGCATTCGAAAATGACATCACCTTCCAACAGGAATACGTCGCCATTCATTAGAGTGTCGCGCGCGAGCCAAAGCGAATACGCACTGCCGGTGCGTTCGAATTCCGAAGATTCGACGTAAGTTATTTTCATGTTGCCGTATGCGTCGCCGCAGGACGCCGTGATGTCGTCCTTTCGGTAGCCGACGACAATGGTTGTTTCGGAAACGCCAAGGGCGGCGAGATTGCCGAGTGCGTTGTGCAAAATCGGCCTACCATGTACTTCGATTAATGGCTTCGGCCGTGTCTCGGTCAGAGGCCGCAGGCGCGAGCCGAGTCCCGCCGCAAGGATGATGGCTTGGCTTGGAATGTCGGGCATAATGTTAACCGTCTTTGATTACGGGCAGCTTGGCGGAGCTGATCATTCAGTTCCAGGTATTCAGAGTTTCGGTCAGACGCTGCAAGCCTTTGTCGAGTAATTCGAGATCGATGCCGTAGGAGAGTCGAACCCCGGCCGGGTCGCCAAAGGCGGTTCCGGAAACGGTTGCGACACCAGCATCCATCAGCAAGGCGTTAACAACGTCATCGGCATTGAATTCGCGACCATTACGCTTGGTGCGCCGCAGTAATTCGGTAAGATCAAGATAGAAGTAAAATCCACCTTGTGCAGCTGGCGAGGGCACCGATGTCAGCGCTGAGAGGATCGACAGCCCGTGCGCTCGCGCCTTGGCGACGTGCTTCTGCAACTGCATTTGGAATGCGGGATCACCGCGCTCCAGGAAATGGAGCAGCGCATGCTGTGCAATGACATTGGGATTGGACGTTGTATGGCTTTGTAGCGCCTTAGCTGCACTGATGACTGCCTTGGGCCCGGCGAGATAACCAATCCGCCAGCCGGTAAGGGCCAACGACTTGGAAAATGAATTGACAATCAAAGTACGATCGCGTGCCCGGGAGGCGACAGAAACGATCGGATGATGGGTATGTGGGGAATGGGCGAAAGCTCCGTAGCATTCATCGAAAATGATCCAGAGATCCCGGTCGATGGCGAGATCGGCAATGCTAACAAGAATGTCGCGGTCGTAGATCGTACCAGTCGGATTGTTCGGCGTGTTGACAACGATCGCTTTGGTCTTTGATGTAATGGCCGCCACCAGGTCCGTAAGTCTCGGGACAAAGTTATTATGTCGGGTCTCGATAAAGACCGGCCTGCCGCCGGCAACGACGATCTGGGCCGGGAACGTGGTCCAGTAGGGGGTCGGGATGAGGACTTCGTCCCCGGGGTTCAGAAGAGCCATAGCCGCATTGAAGAGTGCCTGTTTGGCGCCACTCGTCACCGCGATCTCGTCTGCCGACCAGGGTTGGGTGGTTTCGGCGGAGATCTTGCAAGCTAGTGCATGGCGCAACTCCATCAGACCGATCGTGTCAGTGTAGCGGTTGAGGTTGCGGCTGATAGCGGCGATTGCGCCCTCGCGCACCGATGGTGCTATATCGGCCCAAATCTCTCCGGCGGTCAAATCGATAATTTCCTTGCCCTTCGCGGCAGCTGCTTTGGCAGTGGCCCTCGCCGCGCCGGTGGCCGACGATTTGAGGATGGCTGTCCGTTGCGCCAACATGGCGTTTCCTTAGCTTCAGAGCGGTGGCGTAGAGCCGCCGGGAAATCTGTCGAAAGGTGACCTCAAACGAAGGAATTATGTTCCGCGTCGGTCGTTCTCCGAGATGGAGCCAACGGGTGGAAATGCACAGAGCGGCCACCTAAGAGCCGTCATATCTCCAACGTCGGGAGAATAAAGAAACCAGTCGTCGAGGGTGAAGCGTGGCGATTGGGCGGTCGGTTGCATGGCAGCATTCCCTGACGAATATGTTATTGTGTGCATGAGAGGTGACTTCCGTAGGTCACTGGGGAATCAGATATCGCGCTTCCGCACGGGCGAGCTCGTCGTATCCCAACAGCGCAAAGACCTCTTCGAGTGTCGCGATACATGGCTCAACGCCGGCAATGCCTTCCTCGGCCATGATATTATCGCAGACTTGCCGCATTGCTGCCGTTGCGGCTCGCATGGAGTGGTTCGCCCAGATCACTGTCGAAATATCGGCATCGCGATATGCTGAGACCGAGGTTCGGAAGTATTTCGTTGGAACGATGACGACCGGCAGCCGGTTCTGCCAGGCGCTCACAAACGATAGGATCTCGTCCGCGCTGCTCTTTCGTGAATGGATAAGGATCGCATCGGCTCCCGCGTCAGCGTAAGCGTGAGCGCGCAGAATTGCTTCATCCATTCCGTGGCCGCCGATCAGGGCCTCGGTCCGAGCAACGAGGACTAGGTTGTCCGCGACTGTATCCTTCACGGCCCGCAGACGGCCGGAGAATTCATTGATATCGGCGAGGGGATGCCGCTCGCCAACGAATGAGTTCGTCTTCGGAAAACAGCTGTCCTCGAGTGCGATGCCGGCTGCGCCACGCTGACGGAGCTTGCGTGCCAAGAGGCGTGCATTATTGAAGTTCCCAAAGCCACCATCGCCATCAACGAGCACTGGAAGCTCGGCCGAGTCCACGATGCGCTCGACAACGTCGACGAACTGACTCCATGAAGCTTCGTTGGCATCGCGGTAACCGAGAGAGGTGGCAATCGACAGGCCCGACGCCCAAAGACCTTTGAATCCTGCACGCTTGGCGATCGCGGCGGAGAGTCCGTCATGCGCTTCCATGAGGAACGAGAGCTCGCTATTGGAGCAAACCAGAGCGCGCAGCATTTCTACGGACGACGAAACAGCCGACCGGCTAGGTTCGTTATCGAATACATATTGTGGTTGATGTTGCATGCCGAATTCCTTGCAGGTCACGTTGGACCTACCGACCTTCATCAAAGGACCTACCGACGTTCATCAAACGATAGGTGACACGCTTCCGTCATGTAGATCAATTGCTAGCGTTGGTAGTTGACTGAGGCGCAAGAATGTTATGTCGCGGTCGAATTGATGCATGGCGTCGCGAGTGCCGTCCTGACAATCATGAAGCGTGCGATCGTTGGGGTAGAATTGAAAAACATACGTTCGATCAGAGTCCATTTGTCCGCCGATTCTGTCATCGCTGCTTCAATGTCCGATCGTGACAGTCTTCTTTGTTGGAGCCTCGGGCGGGGCGCTAAGCCCAGGTTCCTCGCATTGTAGGACCTTCGGCTTGGTCGAGCCTTTCGAGTGGTCGAATTAAGGCATGGGGCTCTCGCCGTTGACTCGGATCACGGTGCCACCTCAACTTGCACAATAGTTGCCGTGAATCAGCGTTTCAGGCGCAAACCTGGAGCTAGGGATTTCTCTACTGAGCTCAATAACTCCTCTGAGCAAGCACCTGCGAGGTCGAGCTCAAGCGTCTCCGATGTCGACTGTCGAAGTTGCGACAGGCTGTCGGGCCGACACGAGCAGATATTCTTACAAATCAAGCATCCACAATTGGCACGAGCCTTGAAAGGTGGATGTCATCCAGCATCGCCTCCATAACGAGTCGGAGTGATGGCATACAAGAATCACGCTCAGTTCACTGGAGGCGGCGGACATGAAGCCGACCGCTCCAACGCCGCTACGCGCCTCAACGCGCGTCCGCGCACGGGTTTGTCACCGTGATCGAACCGGCGGGCATAGCGGTTCGTGCTGACGTCGATGCTCGCGTGCTCTACGGCGCCGCACCTGTGCCGGGCGCCGTGCCTGCCGGTGCTGACGTCCGTGATGCGGCCGACTTTGAGCAGCTCGAAGCCGAGGTGCGGGGTATGGATGCCGACGGGCCAGCCGCGGTTGATTGGCGAAAGGTCAGTAAGCTGTCGCTTCATATCCTGGCGAACCAGTCAAAAGACATTCTGATTGCCTGTTGGGCTGTCTATGGTCTCTTTCGCATCGAGGGATATCAAGGTCTCGCCGTCGGGTTAGCAATCTTGCGCGGCATGGTGGACGCACATTGGGAAGGACTCTATCCTCTGATCAAGCGAGAACGTGCACGGGTCGGAGCGGTCGATTGGCTTGTCGGTCGCCTTGGGCCGGCGGTGGCTGAAAATGCGGCGACTGAAGCCGATTATCCAGCGGTGCTTGCCGCCTATGAAGCGCTTCATGACCTGGACCGTCAGTTCGGCGAGAAATTGGTCAAGGAGCACGTTACCTTGGGCGAACTTATCCGAGCGCTGATGCCGCAGTACGAGAAAGCCAAACGCGCGACCGCCGAGGCGGCGGATCGTGTGGCCGATAGGGCCTGTGCTGTCGAAGAGACCTCGGCCGCGCCGGCGGAGGTTTCACCGCCGGCTGGCGGGGCTCAACAGGCGCCGCCAGATCTGGCGGTACAGGCCGGCGTCGATGACTGGGCCGACTTTGCGGAGCGTTTGCCGGATATGCTCCGGCAGGCCGCTGCCGCCATGCGCCTCGCCTCGCTGGCAAACCCGAAGGCCTATCTGCTCAATCGCGTCGGTTCGTGGATGCGATTTGACTCGCTCCCGCCCGATTCGGGCAGCCGCACCGAGGTATTTCCGCCCGCCGATAGCATCGTCGCGTTAGAAGCAAAAGTGATTGCCGGTCAGCAGGCCGATGTCGTGAATTTGGCCGAAGAGATCGCCTGGACGGGACCGTTCTGGCTCGACGCTCACCGGCATGCAGCCGACGCGCTGGAGCAAATGGGGCCGTCATTTGAGACGGCGGCCACGGTGGTACGCGGGGCGGTGACTATGCTGGTTACACGCTATCCGCGGATCTTGGAGTTTCATTTCAACAACGGCAGGCCGTTTGCAGATGACGAAACGCGTGCCTGGGCCGCCGCCGTGATAGACGCGACGACGAGCCCTGACCTCGCGGAGGAAGCGGTCGCTGACGCATACAAGCTCATCGGCGGCGGGCAACCGCAGGCGGCGCTGGAGAGGCTGTCGCGTGCGCTGGACGGCGCGACCGACGAACGTGCGCGTTTCGTCGGCCAACTTGCGCAAGCACGTTTCTGCGTCGATACCGGATTCGTCACGACCGCGGTTCCGCTGCTCGAGCACATTGAAGGGGTTGTCGCTAAGCGCGACCTAGAAAGTTGGGAACCTTTGCTTGCGCTTGAGGCTGCTGAACTCCGCTTCCGCGCAATGACCCATTCCGAGTCGCAACAGATGATTGACGAGCCTCGCCGTCGCCTCGCGCTGGAGCAGATCCGAACTCGAGCAGCACGGATCGACATTGCGCGGGCGAGCCGCCTAGGTCGCGGCTGAGTCGTCAAAGCCAAAGGACTAACGGGAGCTGGTATGGCACAGGAAAGCTCGGTCGCTCCGAAGGAGCGCGTTAATATTCGCTTCAAGCCGGCAACCGGCAACCTCAAGGAGGATGTCGAGCTGCCGCTCAAGCTAATGATTTTGGGCGACTTCACCGGACGGGTCGATGACTGTCCCATTGAGGACCGAGAACTCGTCGATATCAACAAGGACAACTTTAACGAGGTCGTTAAAGGGAAGGAACTGAGCCTGGACATCTTGGCCGAGAACAAGCTCGACGAATCGCCTGAGGCCGGCAAGCTGTCAGTAACGCTGAAGTTTGAGAGCCTGAAGGATTTCGAGCCAGAGCGCGTCGCGCAACAAATTTCAGAAGTTCGAGCTTTGACCGAATTGCGCGCGGCCCTGATTGCTTTGAAAAGCCCGCTTGGCAACATGCCTAACTTCCGCAAAGCCATCCAGAACTTGCTCGAAGACGACGGTGCGCGGCCGCAGCTCGTCAGCGAGCTCACCAGTAAGCCGGAGTGAGTGCTATGAGTGGCGGTGTTATGGCCGATGCAAGCGCGCAGCAACCTGCCGAAGTCGCCACTACGACTACTGAGCTTTCGCTGCTTGATCAGGTTCTCGTCGAAACCAAAATCACACCGTGCGACGAGGGGTACGATCTCGCCCGTCGGGGTGTCGCGGCTTTCCTTGCCGAGCTCGTCAAACCGGAGCGGGCCGATGGGATGGTCAACAACGCGCTCATCGATCAGATGATCGCGGAGATCGATCGCAAGATCTCGGCTCAGCTGGACGCCGTGCTGCATACCGATGAGTTCCAAAAGCTCGAGTCAGCTTGGCGCGGCCTCAAGTTCTTGGTCGACCGAACCGATTTCCGTCAGAACATCAAGGTAGAACTTCTCAGCGTCAGCAAGGACGAGCTGCTCACCGATTTCGAAGACAGCCCGGAGATCGTCAAGTCCGGTCTGTATAAGCTCGTCTACTCAGCCGAGTTTGGCCAGTTTGGCGGCCAGCCCGTCGCAGCCATGATATCGGCCTATGAATTTGGCAGTTCGAGCCAAGATGTTAAGCTCATGCGCTACATGAGCGCGGTGGGCGCCATGTCACATTCGCCTGTCATCGCCTCAGCCGGGCCTGAAATGTTCGGCGTCGAACGCCACGAGGAGATCGCTAATCTCAAGGACTTGCAATCGATTTTCGAGGGGCCGAAATATGCCAAGTGGAATTCGTTCCGCGAAAGCGAGGACGCTCGCTACTTCGGCTTGACGCTTCCGCGTTTCCTGCTGCGCTTGCCCTATGGACCGGGGACAATTCCGGTAAAGAGTTTCAATTATCAGGAAGCTTCGGATGGCGAGACAGTTAACTATCTGTGGGGTAGCGGCGCCTTTGCTTTCGCAACCCGCCTGACCGAAAGCTTCGCCAAGTATCGCTGGTGCCCAAACATCATCGGCCCACAGTCAGGTGGGGCGATAGAGGACCTCAATCTGCACACCTATGAGTCGATGGGGCAGTTGCAAAGCAAAGTACCTACGGAGGTGCTCATCTCGGACCGGCGCGAGTTCGAGCTCGCCGAACAGGGCTTCATTGCATTGACCATGCGCAAGGGCTCGGACAACGCCGCTTTCTTCTCGGCCAATTCCGTGCAAAAGCCGAAATATTTCGGCAACACCCAGGAAGGGAAGACGGCCGAACTCAACTACAAGCTTGGTACCCAGCTGCCGTATATGTTCATCATCAATCGGTTCGCACACTATATTAAGGTGCTGCAGCGTGAGAACATCGGTTCGTGGAAGAGCAGGGAAGAGCTGCAGAGCGAGCTCAACGACTGGATCCGCCAATATGTTTCCGATCAGCAGAATCCATCGGCAGACGTCCGCTCGCGCCGTCCGTTGCGCAAGGCGGAGATCGCCGTTGAAGATGTCGACGGTGAACCGGGATGGTATCGCGTCGGCATATCCGTCGTCCCACACTTGAAGTACATGGGCGCGGATTTTGCTTTGACGCTAAAGGGCAGGCTCGACAAGCAATAAAGGCGCGGGCAGACGATGTTCGACCACAGTCTTATTGAGCGCTTGGAAGAAGCAGCCGTGACCATGGTCCCATCGCAGAATCATTTTTCGTTCGCCCGCCTCCAAGCGAGTATCCTGGAAAACCTGCGCCGGATCTTGAACTCGCGCCAGGGCTGTTGTGAGACGCGACCCGACTATGGCATGCCCGATCTGAACGACGCGATCGGGCAGGGCATCGATGCGGTTCGCGCGGTCGCTCGTACGCTCAAGCAGGAGATCGAGACGTTCGAACCCCGACTGGGGAATGTTTCGATCCGCTTTCATGCCGATCCCGACAAGCCGTTACAGCTGGCGTTCCACGTAACCGCAATGGTGAGCTACAACGACCAGGTCGAGCGCGTCTCGTTCGATACGATCGTGAGCGACGACAGGCGCGTCCTCTTGAGGGGCTGAAACGGTGGCCCTCAACCCGTATTACGAGGATGAACTGTCTTATTTGCGCGGGCTTGGCCGCGACTTTGCAGAGGCCAATCCGGAGCTCGCTCCCTTTCTCGGGCGTGATGCGACCGATCCAGACGTAGAGCGGCTCTTGGAAGGCTTTGCCCTCCTCGTGGCACGGCTGCGCCAGAAGCTCGACGACGAGTTTCCAGAATTCGTCCATGACCTGTTGCGGATGGTATGGCCACAATATCTTCAACCCCTGCCGCCCATCACGACGCTGGCATTTGCCGTGAAGCCGTCAGTGAGCGCCGGAAGTGTGAACTTGCCTGCCGGCACGAGCATCCGCTCGCGTCCAATCGAGGGAACGAATTGCGCGTTTGTCACCTGCTACCGAATTGACGTGCTGCCGCTGGAGATCGATGACGTCGAGCTCGAGAACCGGACGAGTTCGGCTCGCCTTACCCTGGCGATCAAGGCAACCGGTCGACAAAACCTGTCATGTCTTCGAAAGGGCCGGCTCCGTCTCTTCTTTTCGACGGAACGAGAGCCGCAAGTAGGGCGCTGTCTATTGACCTGGCTGTGCCGTTACGTCACGGGAGCGACGGTCACCGTGGCGGATGAACAGGTCGTTGCCGCCATCGGGCCAACACAAATCACGCCGGTCGGTTTTGGCGATGATGAGGCGGTTTTGCCCTGGCCATCTAACGAATTCTCAGGATTCCGGATCATTCAAGAATATCTGAGTTATCCCTCGAAATTCCTCTACGTCGAATTGTCCGGTCTCGATCCGGCCGGGGCCAAGACGGAGAGCGAATGCAAGCTTAGCATCGAGTTTCACCGTCCGTTCCCCGCGCAATTGCGCGTAAGCAAAGATCAGATTCGTTTGAACTGCACGCCGGCCATCAATGTTTTCAGTCACGAGGGGGCGCCGATCCGCCTGGAGCGGAAGAAAACGGAATATCGCGTGCTTTCCTCCGGGGGACCCAACTTCAGCATCCGGTCCGTCGATCGCGTGACCGGTCACGTGCAAGGACACCCCGAACGCATCGAATTCGAGCCGTTCGGTCTGTTGCGCCACGATCTGCCTGGCGAGGGTCGCAACCGGGCTTACTTTCGCGAGCGCATTCGCCCCGCAGTAGTCGGCCGAGGCATCGATCACTATGTGAGTTTCGTTGATCGGCTCGACATCGCCCAACATCCGCCGATCGATGTCGTCTCGCTTCGATTGACCTGTTCCAACGGACCTATCGCCGAGCGGCTGCCGGTTGGTGCGGTGGACCAGCCTTCCTCCGACACGCCTCGTTCCGTCACCTTTTCCAACATTACCGGTGTCGTTGCAGAGGTGCCACCACCGATCAATGCCGGCCTGTTGCGGCGCCTGACGGCCAATCTGGCGCGCAACTACGGCTCCATGGTCAATATCGATGCCTTGCGGACTGTTATTTCCAGCTACGATTTTCGAGCGGTGTACGACCGTCAGGCGCGCCGTCGCCTGGAGCTGTTACTCGAGGGCCTCGACCGGTTCACGACCACCGATACCGATCATGTGGTGCGCGGCGCGCCGATCCGGATGCGCAACATCGAATTGGCCGTGGCCGACAGCAAGATCGGCAGTGAGGGCGAATTATTCCTATTGGGCTCGGTACTCGACGGCTTCCTCGCCGCCTTCGCCGGCATCAACATGCTGCACCGGTTTTCGATCCATGGCACGGAGAGCAACGCGCACTACACATGGCCAGCGAGAATCGGACAGATCACGCCGTACTGACCGCGCCCGACGATGTCAAGGAGCTCGCGACTTACGGATTTTTCTCTCTCGCAGCCCTTCTTGAACGGCGCTTCAGCGATGCTCCACCAATCGGATCCACCGACGATCCCGGGCGCGAGGCCGTGCGCTTCCGCGCGGCGCCAATGCTCGGCTTTCCCGCCGAAGAGATCGCGGAGATCAGCCAAGTCAAGGCCGGCAAGCGGCTGGAGGTGTTTGTCAATTTCCTGGGGCTGCACGGCCCATCCTCGCCGTTGCCCCCCTTTTTTACCGAACGCGTCATGCATGGGGACGGCACTGGAGCGCTCGGCCAGTTTTTCGACTTTTTCAATCACCGTCTGATTAGCCTGCTGCTGCGAATTTGGAGGTACTATCGCCACCATTTGCGTTTCGAGGAGGGAGCAACAGACGCGATCTCGGTGCTGGTCGGTGCGCTTTTTGGGCTCATGCTCGCGGAAAACACAGCTGATGACCGGGAATGGCGGGCCCGGTTGCTGCCTCATGCAGGTCAGCTTGCCTTGTACAGTCGATCGGCATCGCTCGTAGCCGGCGTCATTTCCAACCATTTGGGCATTCCGGCCCGGGTTGAAGAATTCATCTGGCGCGAAATCGATATTCCGCCAGAAGCGCAGTGGCGTCTAGGTAATCCCGGTATTCAGCTCGGCTTTGATACTCTTGCTGGCGAAACGATGCCGGACATCATGGGCAAATTTCGGCTTCGCCTCGGTCCGCTCAGCAAGCAACAGTTTTTGTCGCTGCTGCCCGCTCGCGAGGCCCACGCCATCCTTTGCCGTCTTATGAGTGCCATTTTGCGCGAGCCGCTGGCCTGGGACCTCAAGCTAGAACTGGCGGCGGGAGAGATGTCGGAATGGGTTCTTGGTGAAGGAGAATTGGGCTGGACGACGTCGATAGAACCACTTGAGGCGATAGAGAACTCAGTTCTGCTGTGATTGCCGTCGCAAGTTCATTCGGCAGGTTCGATGTAACTCCGGCGCGCGCTTCTGGCGGGCCTTCGTTTTAACACCTTAAAAGGGCTAACCCAGAGGATAGGGCCGCGGGCATCCAGCGGCCGTCGAAGTGGCCGTTGCCGAGCCTGCCAGGATCGGGGACGCCGGCGATGAAGTGGAGGGCGTCATATCGGAGCAGCCCCAGGTTGACCCTTGTCTAGTATCTGACAGCCATAGCGCCACTGTCACGTTCAGAACACCGGCCGCGATTTGCAGCGTCTCGGCTTTCAAGTCCCAATCAGTAGTTTGGAGCGCGATAGCCGTTGGCACGGCGGTTGCTAGCAGGATGCCGCAAGACTGAGGGAGTTTAAGTGCAGGCGGACACGCAGGACGAGCGATGATCTTCTTCTCCTGCACCCGTGTGACTCGCTTTTGAGAGGGAAAAGTCAGTGCGTCCTTCACCGTGCCCGAGAGCGCACAAAACGCGAATGAGCGCGCGAAACGGTCGATCGACCTCACAACATGGAAGGAGGTAGCTTCGTTGGCGCCTCGCACAAGTCTCGTCTGGCGGGCGCATACGCGGGCGCGCTGAAAAGCGAAGTCGAACAAGGCATGGGATGCATCTCATACTCGGAATTATCGGAGAGAACGCGCAAGCCCTGGGCCGAAACGCAATGCATACGTTCGGACCGGAAGGTGGCGTTATCGGGCGGGGACTTGGCTGCGACTGGCAGCTTCCGGATCCAACCAAGACTTTATCGGCACGCCATGCGCAGATCGCCTTCAACGGTCTCGGATTCTCCGTCACGGACACCAGCACCAACGGCGTCTACGTCAACACCATCGACGCGCCGTTGGGACGCGGCAACACGGCGCCGTTGGCCGATGGCGATACATTATATATGGCAAGCTACATCATCTCGGTCATGATCGAGTACGATCCTGACGAGAAACGTCAGCAGCTCGGGCTAACAGGTTCGAACGCCGTGCGCATCGGTGGCGCAGCGCCGGCCGTGCCGTCGCCCTCAGTCGCGCAGGAGCTGGCCGATGTGCCCCTTACGGCTCCCGGGCTGTTGGGCAGGGATATAGATATTTCGCTCGATCCGTTAACCGCGATCGACGGGTGCAGGTCGTCCTCCCATCCAGCTGCGGAAGAGAGGCTGCAGGCGGTCGTTTCACCACAAGTGCGCGATCTATTGTGTCTCCTTGAAGACGCGGTTCCCGCCAAGAACGCGGGATCAGCCGAGCCAGATCTGCTCTCAGACTTGTCTCGGATGGCGCAAGTGTCGAGCATGGCCGACACGGAGATGCCGTCCTTGCATGCGCGGCTGCGCGAACCTCCTTCGCATCCGTTGCCACAGGCTGAGACCTCATTTGTCGAGCCATTGCATCGACCGCCTACACTCCTCAAGGAAAGTTGGACTGCACCGGCGACTGGTCGTCCTGGACTGATTATTCCAGAGGACCTTGACATTGGCGATCTATTGCCGGAAGGGGACTCAATCAGAGCGCCGCCGCCTGCGCCGGCATTAGAGGCGAATTCGCGCCTCGACGCACCAAGCACCCCACTTCAAGTCACGTCCAATCCGATCAATTCCGCTTCTGCCGATCGTGGACCACTGAGCGCTCCCGATGCATCGGATGTGCGTCCTGGAGAGCACCGGCTCGATGGGGCGGCGGTCATAAGCGAGCAAGCTGCGGGAAGGCCGATCGAGGGTCCGCAGGTGCACGACACAACGTGTTTTGCAGCCTCACTTTCCCCCGCGTCATCGCCGGCAGAATCGGATGAACTGCAGGAGTTCTGGAACGCATTGGGGGTCGATCCGGGGTGTCTGCCGTTAGCGCAGCGCCAGGAGGTCCTCGCTGAACTCGGCCGCGCGATCGCCGAAACGGCCAAGGGTCTGCAATCGACTCTGGCCGCGTGGACCAAGTTCATGAACGAACTCCACATTGAGGCGGCACGCGGACGCGCTGATGACAAAAATGCATTCAAGTTTATGAAGAGCGGTCATAGCGCGCTGCGCGCGGCGCTTGCGAAGGATCATGCTTTACTGCCGCTTTCCCGATCGGTCCGTGATGGGTTCTGCGACATCAAAGCGCATGAGATCGCAGCCATAGCGGCGATGCGAGGGGCGGTCAGCAATGTCTTGACGGATATGAGTCCACAACGGATCGAGAGTGATGGCGCCAATAGAGGTCTCTTCGCCACCCGCATCAACAAGGCCAAGCTGTGGGACCGGTTTGTCGAGCTGCACGCGTCCATGGTCAATGACATTGACCGGACTGCGCGCATCTATATCGCAGAGGAGTTTACCCGAACCTGCAACACGCGGCTCTCGGCACCTGGCTCAAGCGAGCGGAACGCGACATGACAGTGCCGCCGACCAAACTTCAGCGCTTGTCTCTCGTTGGCGGAGCGTTCCTGGCGGCCGCCGCGGTGGCCAGCTGCTCGATCGACAAGACCTTGAAGACAACGCCACTCAAATTCGTCATCCACAGCGATCCGCTCGTTAATCAGAACGCGCGCGGTGAGCCGTCGCCTGTTGTCGTGCGCATTTATGAGCTTAAGTCGACGACTAATTTCGACCGGGCGCAGTTCTTCGAGCTGTTTGACAACGACGCCAAACGCCTCGGGCCCGACCTGGTGGCCAAGCGCGAGACTGAACTCAAGCCTGGCGAGAAATACGATTTCGAGCGCAACACGCCCATTGAAACTCGCTATATCGGAGTGATCGCCGGTTTCAGGCTGGGTAACGATGCGCAATGGCGATCAACGACCGAAATCAAACCCGACCGAGACAACACCATCTTGGTGAAATTGACGGCGCATGCGATCAGCGTTGAAGCCAGCCAAAACTGGTGGAAGATCTTCTGATCGCCTCTGTCGCCGTCGAGGCGAGGCTCTGAGCAGATCCCGGCTTTTGGAGTTCACAAGGCGATATGGCGATGTCTGGGGCGAGTAAACCGATCTGGTCGGAAGGCATGTTGGTGCGGCCGCAGCACCTGCAGCAATACGACCGCTGGGTCGAGCAACTGCTCGAGAATCGCATCGCCGGTCTGATCGGTCACGGTTGGGGTGTTCGGAGGATCGCCTTCGATCGTGGCTGCCTCGCGCTCGGGCAGGTCGTCCTTACCGAGTTTGAAGGCATTATGCCCGACGGTACTGCGCTTCGCTTGCCTGAGCACGGTCAGCTTCCACCTGGACGAACACCTCCAGCTGCGGCGAAGAACTTGCAGGTCAAGATCGCTGTGGCGCGGCGCCGGCACGCCGGCAATGAACTCTCTCCTGGGGATGCCCCTACGAGCCGTCATCGTCAGGAGGTCCTTCAGGTCCGGAATGCGACCGCGCCTGAGAAGCCTCCCGTCGATATCGATGTTGCAGCGCTGACAACGCTTCTTGTGTTCGACAGTGAGGAGCAGGGCGAGCTGATTACGATGCCTATTGGTCGAATCCACGAGATCGATTCGGCCGGCGCCATTACGTTGACCGACACCTACCTCCCGCCGGCCCTCGATATCCATGCGGTCCAACCGCTGATTGCACTGTTGAACGAGGTTAGGTCGCTGCTTCGGACCCGCGCTGAGGCTCTTGCTGCGCGCGCTGATCCGTCACGATCGAGGGCAGATGGCGCGGGGCTGATCGATCTTGTCACGTTATCCATCGTGAACAGCGCCGAAGCCGTTTTCGACCATTTCGCAGCAACGCGCGGGCATCATCCCGAAACCCTCTTTCGCGCGCTGCTCGGCCTCGCGGGACAGCTGTCAAGTTTCGCCGGCGACCGCCGGATACCCGCAAATATGCCTGCCTATTGTCACGAGGATCTCGAACCCGCCTTCACAGCTCTGGTACGTATTCTGCGCGAGCTGTTGTCCGTCGTGATCCAAGGCGCCGCGATATCGCTCCCGCTGCAGGATCGCGGTTATGGCATACTGATTGCTGTCATTGCTGATCGCGCCTTATTTCAGGACGCTCGCTTCATTCTTGTAGCAGTGGCAAGTGTAGCCACCGAGACGCTGCGGAACCAGCTTCCCGCGCAAATGAAGGTAGGCTCGGTCGAGCAGATTCGAGATCTCGTCAATCTTCAGCTCCCGGGTATTCCTGTTCGCGCACTGCCCGTGGCACCGCGCCAGTTACCCTACATCCAGAACGCTTTCTATTTCGAACTCGATCAATCAGTAGAGCTGTGGCGCACCCTGCCGCGCTCGGCGGCCTTTGCTTTCCACGTCAGCGGTGACTACCCGGATCTGCATCTCGAATTCTGGGCTGTCCGCGGAGAACGTGTGGCTAACCAGGCTGAAATACATGGATGAGCCGACAGTCATTGGACGCAGACCGCTCGGTCCGACCCGTCATATTCAACGCGACCAATCGTCCCTTCGCGTTCCGTCCAAGGTCGCCGCAGCGGCCTTCCCCGTCACGCCATCACCCGCACCCGGCGAAGTGCGGATCGCCAATCATGCTGAAATTGTCGCACAAAGTCTGTTCGAGCCAACGGCGCCGGAAGACGCTTTGGTTGCGGCCGCGACACCGATCTTTCTAATTGTCGCGCAACTTCGCATGGTCGAGAACGCAGATATAGCGGCGATGCGTCGCGGAACTGTCGAGCAAATTCGCCGCTTCGAAGAGTGGGCCGTCAAGAACCAGGCCAGTCGCAGCGATGTGAGCGCTGCGCGTTACGTCATCTGCGCGCTGGTCGACGAAGCGGTGATGACCACGCCATGGGGCAGTGAAAGCGCCTGGAGCGACAATAGCCTGCTCAACCAGTTCCACAACGAGACGTGGGGCGGCGAAAAGGTCTTCCAGATCGTCGAGCGCGTCCAGGCCGAGCCCACCAAATACCTCGCACTGCTTAAACTCATCAATCTCTGCTTGCTGATGGGCTTTGAAGGCAAATATCGCGTCATGGATGGAGGGCGCGAGCGGCTTGAAGACCTGCGTTCGGAGGTCCGTCGCCTTTTGGGGAAATACACCACCGCGCCGCCCGCAGAACTGTCGGGCGAATGGCGTGGCGTCAAAGCCCGCACCGGGCTGCACACTTACGGTTCCTTGTGGACCGTTTTCGCCATTGCCGCTTTTGTGATGCTCATCGGCTACATCTTTTTCCGGTGGCGCCTCGGAAACCAAATGGCGGATGTCGAGCAGTTGCTCGAGTCGATCGGCCGTTCAGGGCGTTAGGGGAGGTGCAGGTGTTCGGCCCACAATTGGCGGCACTCTTCTCGGTTCGAGGCATCGTCACGCTCATCTGCTTGCTTGCGATCAGCCTGCTCATCTGGTTCGGCGGTCCTCATCTCGTCGTGTTCGAGCAAGGTCTGCTCGACCAGCCAACTGTTCGCGCCGGCGCGATCGCGAGTCTCGTGCTCGTAGTCTTGCTCGTCACGCTTGCTCGTTACTGGCTGGCGCGCCGCACTAACCGCCGCATCATCAAGTCAATCATGGAGAGCGAAGGCCTGATCGGACCTGCCGGCAATAGCAGCCAGGAGGAAGTCGAATTAATTCGTAGGCGCTTCGAGGATGCACTGAAGGTCCTGCGTGATACGGTATTCGCGGGCAAGCGCGGACCAAGTTATCTGTTCGAACTGCCCTGGTACATCATCATCGGCCCACCGGGCGCGGGCAAAACGACGATTTTGCGCAGCTCTGGGCTCGAGTTTCCGCTCTCCCGGCAGCTTGGAGTCGAGCCGGTCGCCGGCATTGGCGGTACACGAAACTGCGACTGGTGGTTCACAGATGAAGCAGTCTTGATCGATACGGCAAGCCGTTACACGACGCAGGACATCGATACCGAGGTCGATCGTGCGGCCTGGCGCGGCTTCCTCGATCTTCTCGTGACACATCGGCGCCGGCGGCCCATCAATGGTATCCTGGTTGCGGTCAGCTTGGCCGATTTTTTCTCGCGGGACGAGCCGGTGAGGCGGCAGCACATCCAGGCCATTCGCTCGCGGATACAGGAGCTGCTGAAGACCTTTCGCATGCGCATTCCGGTTTATGTGCTGGTTACGAAATGCGATATGGTGCCTGGCTTTACAGAATATTTCGACGATCTCGACAATCAAGGCCGTGCCCAAGTCTGGGGCAAGACCTTTCCTCTTGGGCCATGCGATCGTATCGGCGACGCCGTGGGCTTGGAGATGCAGGAGCTTGCGGAGCGGCTTGAGGCCAGACTGCCCCTTCGCATGCACGACGAACGCGATCTCAGCCGGCGGGGACTCATGTACGCGTTTCCGAAGGAGTTCTGGGGTGTCCGGAGCGAAATCACTAGCTTCCTTGGTGAGGTCTTCCGATCGCATCGCTTCGATGTAGAGCCGATGCTGCGTGGCGTCTACTTCACCAGCGGCACACAGGAGGGAAAGCCAATCGATCGCGTGATCGATGCGATTGGCCGAAACTTCGGTCTGCACTTGACCCCGCGCGTGCCGACGCTCGAGCCGGGCAGGGGGTTCTTTATCAAGCAGTTGCTGACCGAAGTGATCTTCGCTGAGCAGGGATTAGTCGGCCGAAATTCGAAACTTGAGCGCCGGCTCGCTCTGGTCCATGGCGGTGGGCATATCGTAGCAATGGTGCTAACGGTGGCTGCGTTCATTCTGTGGTATTGCGCCTTCACCCGCAACGAGGCGCGTATCGAACAAACCAGAGTGGCCGCGCAGACTACAGAGGCGCGTCTTTTGGAAAGCCGCGGCCCGCTCGACCTTAAGGCCATCCTGCCGACACTCAATGCCGCGCGCCGGCTCCGTCTAGTGGCTGGGGAAGACGGCTGGTTTGCCTGGCTTGATGATCTCGGCATCTCGGCGCCCCCCGTGCTTGCGCCAGCTGCTCAAGATGTCTACGACCGCATCCTGCTCAATCGCCTGCTGCCGGTTTTCGCGGGCAGGCTCGCCGTCCGCATCGATGCCCTGTTGCGCGCCGGCAACGATGCTTTGCTGGACCAGGTCAAGGAGGTGTTCCGCACCTATCGGATGCTGAGCGATCCGGGCCATTTTGATCGTGGCGAAGTCGAACAGGCGGCGCGCAATGAAATCGCGCGCACATTTGCGCTCGATCCGACGTCGGCTGGCGAGCTGAACCAGCATTTTACGCGGCTTATCGAGTTGCTGCCGAAACCCATCAGTGTCGACCAGCAATTCGTGGGAGCGGTGCGGTCCCGGCTAAACAAGCGTCCTATCGTCGAGCAGGTCTATGCCCGCCTCCTACGCGAAGGCGCGCAGAACACGCGCCTGCGGCCGGTCGATTTTATTCGTCTGCTGGGTTCCGGGCAGCTTGAGATCACCCAAATGCGTACCTTCCAAATTGGCCTTCCCGCCATCGACGAGCAGGGACAGGTTTATGCGAATGGTGGTGCCATGATCCCCGGCATCTTCACGCGCGAGGGTTTTCTCAATTTCGTGCTGCCGAACCTTCCGCTCATCGTCCGAGCAGAGCAGAGCGCCGACTGGCTACTCTCCGGCGCCCCGTTCGACACGGCAGATATTCAACCGATCGCCCTCAAAGTCATGGATCGGTATGTTAACGATTATATCCGCGTTTGGACAAATGTCCTGAGCAGTATCCACGTTGTTAAGTTTGACGATTTGCAACGCGGCTCAGCGATCATGCGCGCCTTGGCCGGCTCGGAAAGCACGCTGCAGCAGATCGTTTCTCTAGTGCACGACAATTCGAATCTGCTGCCGTTAGGAGAGCAGACCCCGGTCAAGGCCGGAGATGCAGGCTCCGCCGCCGGCCCTTCCTCGGTCGCCGTCCATCAAGCCGCGGGTGCTCTGTTCCATGCCGCGTTCGGCGATGCGCCTTGGCCGGGAACGCGGATCACCGAAGCGTTCCGGCCTCTGGCCCAACTGGCCACAGGCGGGGCTTCTGGACAACCGACGGGCATGGATCATATCCGTGGTCTCTTCGGCGGCCTCTATGTGGCGATGGCCAACATCGCGACAGCGCCGGATCCGAACCAGGCCGCGTTTCAGCTCGTTCAGCGACGCGCCAAGGATCCGAACAACGATGCTTTCGGTGCCCTGCGCGCCGACTCGGCGCTGCGACCGGAGCCGATCCGCACCATCATGAACGAGATCGCGCTTCAGACATGGAGCACCTTGCTCAAGCGGGCGCATGACCATGTCGATGCGGTTTGGACGCGCGAAGTGGTCCCGGTCTGCCAGGGTATCATTTTCCAGCGCTATCCAGTTTTCGAATTGGCGAGCGAGGACATGACGCTCAAGGACTTCGGCGATTTCTTTCGTCCCGGCGGCATCGTCGATGACTTTTCTGAGAAATACCTTTCGCCGCTGGTCGTCGACCGTCGGACCGGCCTTGCACCGGCGATCATCGACGGTGCAGAGGCACCAATCCGCGCGGATGCATTGATGCAATTTCAGCGCGCGCGGGAGATCCGCAATGCGTTCTTCAGCAGCCCCGGTTCGGCACCGGCAGTGAAGTTCAGCATCAAGCCAGTCTATCTCAGCCCCAAACTGATGGGCGCGACGTTCGTCTTGGACGGCAAGGAAATCGCCTATCGTCACGAGGCGCCTCGTGCCTACGAGCTCGAATGGCCGACCCGAACCGATGCAAGTATTGCCGCCATTACGCTCACCGCGGCGGACAAAACCGAGGAGAGGATCGAACGGTCGGGCCCCTGGGCACTGTTCCGGCTCCTCGACACGTCACAACTGGCCTCAGGTGGCGCTTCGGATCGGTTTGCCCTGACGATCGGTAAGCCGGACGGGACCAACGTGACCTACGAACTGCGCGCAGCAAGTGTCAGCAATCCGTTCAGCCTGAGCGTCCTTCGTTCGTTCCGGTGCCCGGATAGCCTATGACCAGTGGGCGTCGGAGTTCTTTTTTGTATCTGCGGGAGGATTCTGGCCGTTGGTGCCTCGTCGGGTCAAGGCATCAGCGGCTCAACGAGCCGTTGGCGGCATCGCGTCTGGCGCAAGGCGATCCCTGGCCGTCGGGCTACTGCTCGCCATTGCGATTTCGAATCGATACCTCGGCGTTCTGCCTGCTCTGGGACGGCGGACGTGCAATAACCGGTGATGTCCGGGCGATCAGCTCAAGCGAGAATGCACTTTGAACCCATCTTCGGTGGGCTCGGTCGCGCCCGTGGGATACGTACTCGGCGGCCGGTTCGACCTGGTGGAGGTGATCGGCGTCGGCGGCATCAGCACCGTTTATCGCGCGACCGATCGGATTGGTCTGTGGGCGCGCGAACCAAATCCCGAAGTGGCAGTGAAGGTTATCCGACCGCATCCGAGGATGCGCCAGGAATTGATCGGGCTGCTGCATCGCGAGGCGCGTCTCTTGCGTATGGTCGTGCACCGGAATTTGGTGCGCATTTATGATTCCGATTACGACGGCAAGTACCATTACCTGGTCATGGAGTTTCTTAAGGGCCGGTCGCTGGCGCAAATCCTGATTGAAAATCAGGGACGTCCGCTCTCACCCGCTGTTTCCTTTCGTATCATCCGCGCTGCGGGGCGGGGGCTCGCCCATATACACCGTTTCGGACTTGTCCATGGCGATCTGAAACCGGGCAACATCTTTATGACGTCAGACGGCGCAATCAAGATTCTGGACTTTGGGGCGGTGCTGACGCTTGAGGCTGCGCCGCTAACCGAAAGGGGTGCGGCGCTGCCCGATCAGATCGCTCTCATGACCCCGGCCTATGCTTCGCCGGAGATGCTGATGGGTGAGCCGCGGGCGGAAAGCGATGATGTCTATTCTCTCGCTGTGGTCGCCTATCTGGTCCTGACCGGCATGCATCCATATGCGCATCGGCCGGCCGATGAGGCGCTCTACGATAAACTGACACCGGCGCCGCCTTCGACCATTTCCACAGCGCAATGGCGGGCACTCGCCTCCGGTCTTGCCCTCAACCGTCGTGACCGCATCCAGACGGTCAGTGAGTTCGTTCAGAGTCTCACCCGACCGCCTTGGTTTTACCGCTTGTGGGGCGGTGCTCGCCATGCGGCTGTCGTAAAGCGTGTAAGGAAATAAGATACTATTTGAACATTCCCATACTTGGGAATTGCGGGCACACGCTTGCCGTCTCGGACGTTAGCTCGCTCCGCGGCAACTGATACAAGCTGCTTGGCTCTGCGGACGTTTCGACGTGGTGAACCGATGGCCGACTACAATCTCAGTATGAGTCTGGACATTCTCAGTCAGCCAGAGCTCAAGCTCGACGTGCAAGGCTTCGAAGGCACAGAGTGCATTTCTCTGCCGTTCAGCTACCTGGTTTATGCCACGACATCGAGCGATGCTGATATCGGCTCAATGATCGGTGAACGCGCCAAACTGACTGTCAAAACCGCATGCGGGCGATGGATTGCCTCGGGCCTCTGCGCCCAGGTAGAGGAACTTGACCCGACGGTAACCGAATTACGGGTGCTTCAGTTCGTTCTACGCCCGCGCTTCTCGGCTACCGAACTCTCGATTGCGAGCCGCGTTTATGGCCCTGGCCAACCAGTCAGCGTGGATGACATCGTCAAAGAGGAGCTGAACAGGGCGGCCATTAGCATTCCCGCCGAGTACAATCTGGATAGCTATCCAAAGCGAAATTATGTCGCGCAGTACAATGAAAGTGATTTCAATTTCATTTCGCGTCTTTGCGAACGGAACGGAATTTTCTATTTTTTCAAACAGGAAGACGACGGTGAGACAGTTGTCTTTGGCGACAAGAACCTGGCATTTCCCAAGATCAAGTTCGGCAGCGGCGCGGCTATCCTCTACTCGCACCAACGCGACCGCAGCACGTCCCGACGCGTCGACGAAAGCGCAGTTCTGTCTTTCCGGCAACGCTGCGTTCTCTCGACAAAGACGATCGGGCTCCGCGATTACAACGAAACGGTGCCGTCCGTCATATCCGCCGATAAAGAGGTCGGACAAGGCAATGGTTATTTGGGAAAAGCCGAACGGTTCGGCGGACATTTTGCTTCCGAAGGAGAAGCGATCACGCTCGCCAAGATCCGTGCGGAGCAAATCGGCGCCAGTCAGACGATGTACATCGCCCATAGCGATGCGCCGCAGCTTCGCGCAGGGGCCATTTTCGAACTCCAGGGCCATCCACGGTTCGATGGCGAATATCTCGTCGTCGCCGCGGATCACTCGGCCTATAGGCCGGCTCCGACCGGGTTCAACGCCTTGCCCCGGAACGGGCGGGCCTACTACAACATGGTCCACTGTATCCGGTCGGACCTACCTTACCGTCCTGTCGCGATGACGCCTGTGCCACCGGGCGTCGGCCTCTACAGTGCCAGGATCGACGGAGAAGCATGGAACGAGCGGGCGGAAATCGACGAACAGGGCCGCTACAAGCTGCAATTTACGTTCGCCGACGAAGTAGCGCCAAAAGGACGTGGTAGCGACTACGTGAGGAAGCTCGAGCCTTATGTTGGCCCGAGTGAAACCGGGCTCCATTTTCCCCTGGTCGCCGGGACGGAAGTTTTGGTTGGCTACATGAACGGCGATATTGACCGGCCGGTGGTGGTCGGCGCGGTGCACAATCCCGACATGAAGGGCGTAGTGACCTCCGAAACGCACCTGTTCAATCGCATCAAGTCGCAATCTGGTGCCTTTTTCGAGATCTACGATGGGCCTGCCTGAGTTGCTCAACTCCTAGCGCTTTATGACCGTCTGGCGACCCGCGACCCGCGAGATCGACCCGTTGGTGGAAGCGGTCGCCAATGCAGCGCGCGCAACCATCCTGCCAACACCGATGATTAACGTGCCGCCGCCATCGTCCGATGGCATACGTTCGCTATCGCTTCGCGACGGACGTGAATTACGTCTGCGGCTATCTACGCAGCATCTGGAACAGCGACAACGCGGCCCTCGTACCGTGGTCGTCTACACAATATCTGGCAATGCCGTCGTTGACAATCGCATCGGCTACCGAGTGTCGGGGCAGGCTGTGCTCGACCTTGCCACACGTGCGTTTCTGGACGTCGAGTGCCGGCTGGAGTCAGTAGTCGGCTCTGTTATGCCGTGAAAGATCGCTGGACTTGCGCAGACGACTTCCCTTGACGGGGCTGTGCGCGGACATCTGCCAGCGTTGTTTGACCCATCATATCCAGTCCGGCAGTTAAAACGATCCCTTTGCCGACGCCATTTGGCACGGATGTTGCGATGTGCGCCATATCAGCTCGGTCGGGAGCATGCCAGACATTGGAGACGAGAAGTGTCACTTGAGGCTTATATAACGATCAAAGGCAAGAAGCAGGGCGACATCTCCCAAGATGCGTCCAAGCCGGATAGCATCGGGCAGGTCGCCAAGAGCGACTCCGACAACCAGTCAAAGATCACCGTTGTTGCGTTCAGCAGTGGAATCATTGTTCCGCGCGATATGACGAGCGGTGTCGCCACCGGCACGCGCAATCATCAGCCGGTGGTCTTTACCAAGTTTTTCGATCGCGCCTCGCCGCTGCTCTGGCAGGCACTGGCAACCAACGAGGTGCTTGAAGAGGTCGTGTGCGAGTTCTACCGCGCCGATCCAGCGGGGATGCCGAAGCCGCAAAACTTCTTCAAAACGACCTGGAAGGACGCGACCTTGATCGAAGGCAAGGCCTTTGTGCCACTGACGATCAACCCGCAGAATAACTTCTTCCAGAACATGGAGGATTGGTCGTTCACCTACAAAGAAGTGAAATGGGAGCACATTCCCGGCAGTACGACAGGCGAAGACAAGTGGTGAACGGCTTCAGCCCAGCGCCGCTCTGCGGCGGCGATAGCTGTCCCAGCTCGGCTTCGGGCTCCGCCCTTTTGGGGGCGCCTTGCCTGTGCCAGGGCTGAGGACGGTAAAAGACGAGCGGCGACGGTTGCGGTCGAGCTCAAGTCGTTGGTCGCGCGACCTTAACGTTTGTAGCCAGGGGTAGCGTCGCTTCGGGGCTTTTGCGTTTCGTGCGGCAAGTGATTTCGAACTGGTCGTGCAGCACGCATGGCAAGCCTCGACGGGCGATTTCATCAATGCCGACGAACACGCCTCGTTCGTTTACGGCCATCTGCATTCTCTTCAATCCAGACTGAACGGTTTTGATTGAGGTTAGTTCAGTTCCGTTTTCGGCAGTTGATGCTGAAACTGTTCGCGCGCGAACGACAGCTGAGCGTGTGCTGCTTCTGACGACGGTGCAAGGCATGTCGGAGTTAAACACCGGAGACCGGTTGTCGCGTGCGAACCTTCAAGCTTGAGAATCTGCGTTGATTCCGTTGGCGCGGCGCTTGCCTTTGAGATCTCCAACAGGGGTAGGGTGCGGAGTACATTCTGGCTCGGAGATGAACTATGACGGATAGTCCGCCACACAAAAAGCAAAGGCATGGCTCGCAAGACAGGCCCTCTGACCAACATGAGACGCTCGACTTCGACATCGACGAGGCACTTATTTCCCGCTTCGAAACGGAAGCCAAAAGGAGTGACCTCACCGGGAATTACGTGCGATGGACGGCAAACGCGGCGCGAAGGTTTAGCGGATGGCTTCGCAAGTCCGGAAGGCCGCCAATGGCCAATCGGCTTAACCAACTGAATGCCGATGTGCAGGCCTATACAAGGGAGCTACGACTTTTTGAGGAGGAGGTCCTTACGCTCGAAAGAGCGCTGACGCGCCTTCGAGAGGTCGTTGCTGGAACACCGATGGGTCGCCGCACCGCCAAGTCCGGCGATCATCTCAAAGCAAAGTGTGCCGAGGACGAGAGCCTTATTTCGTACTTGAGGAGGAGGGCACCCTCGCCTCTGCAGCCAACCACTGTCAGCGATTACGCGTCGGTTCTTCGCGGGTTCAGTGATTGGCTCCAAGAGCGCAAAATGGAGCCAATGGCTGGCCGCCTTCACGACGATACGTTGACGCAGGATGTGAAAGAGTACAGGGCTTATGCCCCCAAGATTATGTCCGCGTTGAGGTACCTTCGAGAGGCATACCGCGAACGCGAGGACCCGAGCGCCGGGGCACGCACTCAGCAGCACGTCACTACTGCGTCGTATGCGCCCGCGACGTCAGAGCCGCGTGAGGATTGTCAAGGTGCGCCTGTGGCGGATGTCTTTGGGCCATTGTCGGCTGCGAGGCCTGGGGAGTCGGCCTCCGGGTACGGCGGTTCGGCGGTGCCCGGTGTGTCGCCCGAGGTCGCGGGGTCGCCAGAGGCCTTCGTCTTGAGGGAGGAGGACTATGAACTGGTGAGGCCATTTCTGGAAAGCATGGCAACCCCTTCACAGCATGGCGCATCGCCGGCACTTCCTCAATCTGGCGGACGCGTTGATGTTGCGGTGCCGCCGTGGCCTCCCCCCGCCGGACCATCGTCATCTGCCGCTGCTTCGGAGGCGTCCTCGAGCTTCGGCGGTCGCCGGCTAGTTGAGGATTTCGGACATATCGTCGGTTTGGGCTGGCAGCACGGTACCCAAACGGCCCCGGGCGTGCTGATCCGCGCACTTGATAGAGACAGGCTCCTGCCGAGGCCTGCGGCGCGGCGATCAAAGTGAGAGTGCAGCGTCAATCAAGATGAGAATGCCGCCGCTGGACGGGAACGTAGG
>NZ_JBANBK010000031.1:0-87976 GCF_053572325.1 Bradyrhizobium sp. UFLA05-112
CCTGCGACGATGTCCGTGCTGTACTGCTCTCATCCAAAGACGTACCGTGCGGATGATTTTATGACACAGTAAGATTAACGCGCGATGAGATTAGTCGCGAGTCCTCCGCCGTCCCTCATTTCCGTCCGACGCAGGTCCATGCCGGAGCGTCCGCAGGGCGCCAATGAAAAGCAGCACTGCAACTGGCCAATGAAACCAGATCCTGTGCAGACCGGTGAAAATGTTGATCAGAATCAGAAAACACGAAACTGTGAGGATTGCTGCAATGGGGCGAGGCAGGATCGCCCACCGATCCGCGATGGAGCTCATCCAGTTGGACGGCTCGTATCGGCCGCGAATCGTTTGAGCGCCAGCTTCCGGGCCTGCAGCTGCTCCAACCTGAGGAGCAGGGCTTGCGCTACCTCGCCCAACGGCTCCGCCACCAACGGTCACCCGATAGGTGGTTATGGGGGCCACGTTCTTCATCTGTTGCTGGCCGAGACAGTCAAAGCCAAGAGATAGTTTGTTGTGCACCTGATCGTAGACGGAAGCCGAGACCATGACGCCACCGGGCTCGGCGAGTTCTTGCAGCCGCGCCGCGATGTTGACCCCGTCGCCAAAAATGTCGGAACCATCCACCATCACGTCACCTAGATTGACGCCGATGCGAAATCGCATCTGGGGCGCGTGAGGCGGTGGGACCGAATTCTGATTGGAAACTTCCTGTTGAATTTCGACCGCACATTGCACGGCCTCGACAACGCTGGCGAACTCGGCGATCACGGCGTCGCCCCAAGTATTCACAATCCGCCCGTCGTGACGCTCCACCAATCCTGCAATGGCAGTGCGGCAGCGGCGCAGCATCTCCAGCGTTCCCGCTTCGTCTGCTCCCATCAGGCGAGAATACCCGTGCACATCCGCGCACAGGACAGTGGTCAGCCGCCGTTTCACCTTGCCGTCAGTCATCGACCATATGGTATCTCACTGACCGCCAAATGCACCAGGCATCGTCTGGTGCCACGGCGGTCAAATGGCCGTTCATGGCCATCGCGTCATTTGCTGCGCCTGCACAAAAGTCATCGCTATTTGGAGCAAAGCAGATACGACCGAAATATGACTACGTGCCCTGGCCTAGTGAGTTCCGGCGATGATCTGGATGCAGCCGATCACGACCTCGATCACGATCAGCACCACCACAGCCACTTCGAGGCGTAGTGAACGCTGCGTGTCGATGATATCCGTCAGCGCGTTTGCGGTCCCGGAAATCGCGGCAAGCTTGCGCTCGAGCGTATCGAGACGTTCTTTCAATTCATACTCGTCCTCGAGCCGCGAGTAGAGGCGGTCGAGCCCGGGTTTCTCCCAGAGCACGTCGGGCTTCTCGGCGACGGCGACGCGGCCCGCGACGCGCTGCTGCACCAGCAGCGCGTTGCCGATCAGTTGCAGGATTCCCTTGCGACGGCGCGGCGTGCGGCCACGCTGAGCAAGCTCGCGCGCAAACGGCTCGATGACGTCGAAGACGGCGGCGACACGGCGCTCGTCGCGGGCGAGCGCGGTGCTCTTGGCGAGCGCATCTGCGATCAGGAGCAGGCGGTCCTCGGAGAATTTGCTGAGGCAGATCGGTCCGCCCGGCTGGATCACCTCGGCGTTCTCGTCGTTGCAGAGCTGCGCCTGCGCGGTCTCCTCCTCGTAGGGGCTGAACTCGCCGGTCACGCGCGGCTTCAACGTGTCGATCAAGACCTTCTCTTCGGAGGGCAAGAGGCCGATCAGCACCACGACGCCGTAGCGGAAGATCACGGCGAGCCCGGCATGGACGCGGAACGCGACCGGCGTCGACGATACCAGCGTTCCGATCTCCAGGCCCGCCGCATTGATGCGGTCGCCCAGCATCACGGCACGAATCCGCAATGCAGGTGCGGCGTCCTGCCGAGGTGATGTTGCAGTCGTACCAACAGCGAGTTGATCGGCGTTCACGCGAGTCTCCGCTGTGAAATCAGGTTGCACGCAGTCGGCGCGCAGCTGCAGATATATTCCGCAGTATTACGGCCTGCGTGCGACAGGCTTGGCTGGGGCCGGCTGCACGGTTTACCATCCAGCGGCGCGGCCGCATCAACGGCCGCGCAAAACGTTGCACGGGGCGCAAGGCCATGGTTATACCGTATAACACTTGCGCTGTCCCTTGAGACAACTGAAGCCTCCATCATGTTGAGCGTCATCATACCGACGGAAGGCGTCGAGCGGTCAGCGGTCGCCACCCTGGCCTCACTGGTGCCGGGTGCTGCCGCCGGCCTGATCAAGGAAGTGCTGCTCGTCGACGGCACGCGCAACGGCGTGATCGAGCGCGTCGCCGACGTCGCCGGCTGCCGCTTCATCGGCTACGAAGGCTCCTCGCAAGGCGCGGCGCTTGCCGCCGGTGCGCTGCAGGCGCGTTCGCCCTGGCTGATGTTCCTGCATGCCGGTGCCGTGCTCGAGACCGGCTGGATCGAAGAGACCACGCAGTTCATTCAGACCGTCTCGGCCAGCGGACGCGACCGCGCGGCCGTGTTCCGCTATGCGCGTTCGCCCTACGCAGATACCGGCCTGCGCGACGTCATCCGCTTCGTGGCGCGGAAGATCGTGGGGCCCTTTGGCGATCAGGGGCTCCTGATCGCGCGCGATCATTACGACCGGATCGGCGGCTACCCGCCCCAGGCCCGCCGCTCCGAGGCGCGGCTGCTGCGGCGGCTCGGACGCTCGTCCCGGACGCTGTTGCGGAGCAAGATCGTCAGCATGGCGTGAACCAGAAGATACTTGCCAAAGGCAATTAATTAATTGACAATGGCAAGTATTGGAGGTGCCCATGTCGCCCAATACGTCGTCCAGTCTGTCATCAAGCGCGCCCTCGGGCGGTTCGGCCGGACCGGTGTCCGACGACCAGGTGGAGGCGGTTCGCGCCTTCAACCGGTTCTACACCCGCAAGCTCGGCGTGCTCGACCAGCAATTGCTGAAGACGCCCTTCTCCCTCAGCGAAGCGCGCGTGCTTTACGAGCTCGCCCATGGCGGCGAGCGCTCGGCCAAGGAGATCGGCATCGAGCTTGGGCTCGACCCCGGCTATCTCAGCCGCATCGTGCAGAACTTCGACGAAGCCGGCCTGATCGCGCGCAAGCCGCTTCCGACCGACCGGCGGCAGTATCAGTTGAGCCTGACCGCGAAGGGGCGCCAGGCCTTCGCCAGGCTCGAGCGCTCGTCGCAAGAGGACGTCGCCGCAATGCTGCGGCCGCTCACCGAGACCGATCGCAAACGGCTGACGGGTGCGATGGACACGGTCGAGCGGTTGCTCGCCATGCCGCGCGCCGAGCCGGCGCCGGCAATCCTGCGCGATCCACGTCCTGGCGACATGGGCTGGGTCGTGCAGAGCCACGGCGCGCTCTATGCGAGCGAATATGGATTTGACTCGGGCTTCGAGGCCCTCGTCGCGGAGATCGTCGCGAAATACATGACCTCCTACGACGCATCGCGCGAGCGCTGCTGGATCGCCGACATCGAGGGCCGCCCGGTCGGCTCGGTGTTTTTGGTGAAGGCGAGCGACGACGTCGCAAAGCTGCGTCTCCTGCTGCTCGATCCCGTCGCGCGCGGCCGCGGCCTCGGCCAGCGGCTGGTCGCCGAATGCGTCTCCTTCGCGCGCGCCTGCGGCTATCGGCGGATGACGCTGTGGACGCAAAGCATTCTGGTCGGCGCGCGCAAGATCTACCAGGACGCTGGATTCAAGCTGGTCGCGAGCGAGCCGCATCGCAGCTTCGGACAGAATTTGACCGGCGAAACCTGGGAGCGCGACCTCTGATGCGCGAGCGGCACCAATTGTCGCGCCGCGTCACGGCAGAGCTGGTCGATCTCTACAAACGCCGCGCGCGACGCCTGCGCCGCGACGCCTGCCGGGAGCTATGGCGCGTGGTGTGGTTGTCGATGACACGGAAGAGCTAGCAAGGACATTGCTTCAGAACCCGGCCATCGCGTCACATCCCTACCAGATGCCAAACCAGCCAAAATGCGCCTGCCGTGCCATCATGAACTCGTATGGCGGCGCGCGTCGCCTTGCGGCTTTGCGCTGGTGTGGCGGTCTGGTCCCTCGCGTTTTCGTCTCCGAAGCGCGGGGGCGCGCCGTATCGGACGGCTGCAACTGCGCCAACGCCTCGCGTGTCCTGACTGGAATCGCTTCGCGCGCGATCGCCGAATTTTGCGTACTGCTCGCTGCGTTCGCGGTCTGTGAGGGAAGGATGGTCGGAAGACTGGTGTCGTAAACCACGCGCTCCGGCAATTTCAGCTCCGAGTGGATACGGATCGCAATGCGATTTGAATCGGCCCTCTCGAGAATCGGCAATATCGGCATGCAGGCGTCAGCGATGAACAGCAGCGCGAGCAGAATGATGCCAACGAACGCAAAGTAGCGGGTCAGGGGCATGCGACGATCCACGCCCCCCTGCGGCGTACAGGCTCGACAAGTTGGGCGTGTGGCGCTTGATCTAAATCAAGTCGTGGTGCGGGGCGACGGAAGGTCGCATGCGAAGCGCATTGCCGTCGCGCGCAATTGCAGCAGCAAAGCAGCCTGCGCAGTTTGTGCCGGGGGCTTGGAAACCTGCTTCGTTTACAATGTTGATCTACGTCAACGTCCGCCCATCGTCCGATCTTCACGTTGGGTCCCGCCGCACCCTGGGCGGCTCGCGACACTTACTGTGCGCAAGCGCGGAGGATCACCATGCACCAGAGAAACCTTCTTTCGTTTGGATCAGTGACAGTTGCCGGGCTCGCCGCCAGCGCCATGTTGGGGCTTGCAGGTCTCACGCTCAATCCATCACCGGCGAGCGCGGTCGTGTACTGCCAGTACGTCGAATATCCAGCCGGTTGCGTTGCAAGGGCGGGCGTCGTGCTCCGGCCTCGGCCAGTGGCGCGTGCTGCGGTCCGTCATAACGTCGGCGGCAATTTGAATGGGGGAGTCAATCGCGTTGGAGTGCGGCGGTAAAGGACCTGTTTTGCGGCTCACGAGTCCGTGGCAGCACCAGCTACTCCTGACACTCGGCGGATACTGATCCGCCGAGCATTTGATCGTTCAACGCTTTTCGCGCACAACTAAACCGTCGCGCCTTGCGCCTTCGGTCGGCGCAAATGCTCGTCGAGGCGCGGCATGATCTCGACGAAGTTGCAGGGGCGCGTGCGATAGTCGAGTTGGGCGGCGAGGATGCCGTCCCAGCCGTCGCGGCAGGCGCCGGGCGAGCCTGGCAGGCAGAAGATGTAGGTCGCGCCCGCAACGCCCGCGGTGGCGCGGCTCTGGATCGTCGACGTGCCGATCTTGGCATGGCTCATCATGTGAAACGCGATCGAGAAGCCATCCATCCGCTTCTCGAACAGCGGCTCGATCGCCTCCGGCGTGACGTCGCGTCCGGTGAAGCCGGTGCCGCCGGTGGTGATGACGACGTCGACACCGGCGTCCGCGATCCAGCGGCGGATGACGGCGCGGATCGCCTCGACGTCGTCGGTGACGATCTCGCGGGCGGCGAGATGATGGCCGGCAGCGCTGATGCGATCCGCGAGAGTCTGGCCGGACTTGTCATCGGCGAGCGCGCGGGTGTCGGAGACGGTGAGCACCGCGATGTTGAGCGGGATGAACTGCTTTGTCTCATCGATGGAGGACATTGCGCTTTCCTCTCGTGTCCCGGACGCGGTGCAGCGCGTCAGCGATGCGCCGCAGAGCCGGGGGACCCGTTTCTAAGATACCTCTGTGGGACCGGCATTCTGGGCCCCGGATCAGCAGCGCAGCATTTCATGCTGCGCAGCGTCCGGGGCACGAACTCTTCCAACTACAACGATCCGCCGCCAAACGTGTTGCAGGCCTGGACCGTGCCTTGCTGATAGCCGGTCATGAACCAGCGCTTGCGCTGCTCGGCCGAACCGTGGGTGAAGGAGTCGGGCACGACACGGCCCGTGGCCTGGCGTTGCAGCGTGTCGTCGCCGATGGCGCTCGCCGTGGTCAGCGCCGCGTCGATGTCGCCCGGTTCGAGGAAGTTCGGACGCTTCTTCGCCTCGCGGTTGACCCAGACGCCGGACAGGCAGTCGGCCTGCAATTCCACCTTCACCTGGAGCGCGTTGGACTCGGCCTTGCTGCCGGCCTGCTGCTGCAATCGGGTCACGCGCGGAATGATGCCGAGCAGATTCTGGATGTGATGGCCGGCCTCGTGGGCGATGATGTAGGCAGTCGTGAAATTACAGGCGGACTTGCCGGAGCAGCCGCGGAAGCGTGTCTCGACCTCGCGAAAGAAGCCGGTGTCGAGGAAGATGGTCTTGTCAGGCGGGCAGTAGAAGGGGCCCATCGCCGACTGCGCCATGCCGCAGCGGCCGCCATTGGTGGCGTTGCGGAACAGCACGATCTTGGGACCGGTGTAGGACTGGCCGCTGGCCTGGAAGATCTCGCTCCAGCGATCGTCGATCTCGCCCAGGATGCCGGAGATCATGCTGCCCATCTCGTCGGTCGGCGCGCCGCGCTTCACCTGCCCGCCCGAGGCCTGGCGATCGGTCTGGTAGCTCGGTGCCTGGCCACCGCCGGTCAGGATCTCGGCGCCTCCGATCAGGATGCGCGGATCGATGCCGAAGGCATAGCCGAGCAGGCCGAGCACGATGATGGTGCCGATGCCGAGGCCGCCGCCGCCCATCGGCAGACCGAACCCACCGCCGCCGCCACCGCCAAACCCACCACCACCTTCGTCGCGACGATCCTCGATGTCGTCGCTGCGGCGAAAATCATCGTAACGCATGGCGGCTTCCCTTTGAGTCCCTGATTGCATCCGCGGGGGGCACGCAACAGCGCAAGACCTACCCGCGTCACAAACGTAAAATTTCCGTTCTGTTAATCAATATCCTGCTCGGCAAAAATTGCCTAGTGCGGCGCGTTGCCGACGGCTGCAATTTTTTCCGGAGGAGCAGCAATTTTTTCCGAGAAGAAAGTTTAGCCCGAACGAGGCGATCGCAGCAGTGCGAACGCGAAATATGCTGCAAAACACGAGTGATCCGCGCATCTTCCCACGCGCGATCCGCGATGTCGAAGCAATCTCGAGAAGATGCGAGTTAAGTCGTTTTTTACTTTGCGCGGTCAATGTAACGGCCAGTCGGTTGTTTGGTCCCGCGTCGCCGACAGCGTCGCCTGAGTCAGAGTTCTTGAGTCATGGTAGTGTCGCGTCGCGGGGCGTCTGCAAAGGCGCCCCGCACAAATTTTGAGTCCGCATCGCATCGCATCATCGTCGGCGATTGCGTCGCCGAGATGTCGAAGCTTCAGGCTGGTAGCGTCGATCTGGTGTTCGCAGATCCGCCCTACAATCTCCAGCTCAAGGGCGATCTCAAGCGCCCCGACGAATCCCATGTCGATGCCGTCAACGACGCCTGGGACAAGTTCGATTCGTTTTCCGCCTATGACGATTTCACCCGCGCCTGGCTGCTCGCCGCGCGCCGCGCGATGAAGCCGTCGGCGACGATCTGGGTGATCGGCTCCTATCACAACATCTTCCGCGTCGGCGCGATCATGCAGGATCTCGGCTTCTGGCTCCTGAACGACATCGTGTGGCGCAAGTCCAATCCGATGCCGAATTTCCGCGGCCGCCGCTTCACCAACGCGCACGAGACCATGATCTGGGCCGCGCGTGACGAGAAGGCCAAGGGCTACACCTTCAATTACGAAGCGCTCAAGGCGGCCAACGAGGACGTGCAGGCGCGCTCCGACTGGCTGATCCCGCTGTGCACCGGCGAGGAACGCCTCAAGGGCGCCGACGGCAAGAAGGTTCACCCGACGCAGAAGCCGGAAGGCCTGCTGGCGCGCGTGCTGCTGTCGTCGTCCAAGCCCGGCGATCTCGTCATCGATCCCTTCAACGGCACCGGCACCACCGGCGCCGTCGCAAAACGGCTCGGCCGCAGCTACATCGGCTTCGAGCGCGAGCGAACCTACGCAGAAGCCGCCGAGGAGCGTATCGCCGCTGTCGAGCCACTGCCGGAAGCGAGTCTCGCACCGTTCATGACCGCACGCGAGGCGCCGCGTGTGGCGTTCTCCGAGCTGATCGAGCGCGGCATGATCATGCCCGGCACGAAGCTGTTCGACGCCAAGAAGAAGCTCGGCGCGCTCGTGCGCGCCGACGGCGCCATCATGCTGGGCGACAAGGTCGGCTCGATCCACCGCATCGGCGCGGTGGCGCAGGGCTCGGCCGCCTGCAACGGCTGGACCTACTGGCACGTCGAGACCAAGCAGGGCCTCAAGCTGATCGACGAGCTGCGCGCCGAAATCCGCTCCGGCATGGCCGCGGAGTAGCCCTGCTTCACCTTTTCGTCATTCCCGGGCTCGCGAAGCGAGAACCCGCAATCTCGCGCCGTAATCTCCAGGTTCCGGGTTCGCGCTGACGCGCGCCCCGGAATGACTGGAAGACTTGAACGGCCAAGCCCCCGGGACTACATTCAATATCGGCTTCCAGTCTTGACCGGTCGGGCCATGCGACGACAGTCCGAGACATTGCTGTTCTTGCCGCTGCTGCCGATCTTCCTGATCGGCATGTTTCCGATGTTGATGATCGGACTTTTGGGCTTTGCCGGACTCGCCTTGTTCGGCGTGCTGCTGATCTGCGTCGGGCTTGCCAGCGGCAACGAGGCTCATGACACCTTCAATCACGACGTCATCGTCCACGGTTATCCCAAGGGCTCCGAGCGCGCCGCGCGGGCCTCCGACGTGCATGCCGCGACGCGCCTTGCGCACCGTGTGGAAGCTGCGGGTCTCGGCGTGATCATCGTCGCGATCCTCGGCTTCCTCTACGTCGGCTGACCTGCACGGCGTGCAGGCTCCATCCACGAACTCGTCACTTGTGCTTGCCGCAAGGGTTCGGGCAAGAGAGGGCCGCCGGCGGCAATGATGCTGCGTCCGATCTCGGCTCACAAAGGACCGGGGAGACTTTTCGATGCTCAAATTCTACTTCAACGGCTCGCCGAACCCGACCAAGGTCGCGCTTTATCTGGAAGAGTCCGCCTTGCCGTTCGAGCCGGTCGCGGTCGACACCCGCAAGGGCGAGCAGTTCACGCCCGAATTCCTCAAGATCAATCCCAACGCCAAGGTGCCGGCGATCGACGATGACGGCTCAATCGTGTTCGACTCGAACGCCATCCTGCTCTATCTCGCCGAGAAGACCGGCAAATTCCTGCCCGCGCCCGCCGTCCGTGCGCAGACCCTGTCATGGCTGATGTTCATCGCCACCGGCCTTGGCCCCTATTCAGGACAGGCCGTGCACTTCAGGCACTTCTCGCCGAAGGACCAGGACTACGCGCACAACCGCTATCAGTACGAAGGCCACCGCCACTACCAGATCCTCGACGACCATCTGGCAAAGCACCGCTACATGGTCGGTGACAGCTACTCGATCGTCGACATGGCGCTGTGGGGCTGGGCACGCATGGCCGCCTTCGTGCTCGGCGAGGACGCACCTGGCAAATACCCGAACGTCAAGCGTCTCGTCGACGAGATATCGGCGCGGCCCGCAGCGGCGCGCGCCATCGCGCTGAAGGACAAGTTCACCTTCAAGACCGTGATGGACGACGAGGCTCGCGACAACATGTTCAAGCACATGAAGACAAAGGTGGCCTGACCGCCTGTCGTCCCGGGTCGCGCATCCAAAGCGCGGCCCAGTGTTCGCGAGGCGCAGCTACCGACGATCAGGCGGCGTGCACCGAGTTCAGGAACTTGGCGAGCTCGAGCTTCAGCCTGCTGCTGTCCGCCGACAACGACTTGGCGGACGCCAGCACCTGCGAGGACGCCGAGCCGGTCTCCGAGGCGCCGCGCTGCACGTCGCCGATATTGGTCGAGACGCGCTGCGTTCCGCGCGCCGCATGCTGAACGTTGCGCGAGATCTCCTGCGTCGCCGCGCCCTGCTCTTCCACCGCGGCCGCGACCGCTGCTGAAATTTCCGACAGCCGCTCGATGGTGCCGCCGATCTCCCGGATCGAGCCGACCGACTCCTCGGTCGCCGCCTGGATGCCGGACACCTGCTGGGCGATTTCGCCGGTCGCCTTCGCGGTCTGCTCGGCCAATGCCTTGACCTCCGTGGCGACGACGGCAAAGCCGCGGCCGGCTTCGCCCGCACGCGCGGCCTCGATGGTGGCGTTCAGCGCCAGAAGGTTGGTCTGGCCGGCGATCGTGCTGATCAGCTCGACGACGTCGCCGATCCGGGCGGCCGCCTTCGAGAGCTCACCGACCCGCTCGTTCGTCCTGCCCGCCTGCGCCACGGCTTCATTGGCGATGCGTGCCGATTCCTGCACCTGGCGTGCGATCTCGCCCACGGACGAGGAGAGCTCCTCGGTCGCCGACGCAACAGCCTGCACGTTGGTGGAGGCTTCCTGCGAGGCGGCTGCGACCTCCGTTGACAAATCCTGGGCGCGCGAGGCGGTCGTGGTCAGCGTGCCGGCCGACGCTTCCAGCTCGCCCGACGCCGATGAAACCGCCTCCACGATCTCGCCCACCGCCTGCTCGAACTGGTCGGCGAGCTCGACCATGCCGGCCTTGCGCTGCTCGGCCTGACGCGCCTCGAGCTCCTTCTGCTCGGCGCGCAGGCGCTCGGTCTCGATCATATTGTCCTTGAAGACATGGATCGCTTTCGCCATGTCGCCGATCTCGTCGCGATTGCCCCGTCCGGGGATCTCGATCCCAAGGTCGCCGCCGGCTAGCGATCCCATCGCGCGCGTCATCGAGGTGAGTGGTCCGACGATGCTGCGGGCGATCAGGAAGGCGACGATGCAGCCGAACAGGAGGGCCAGGGCGCCGGCCGCCTCCTGGATCGACGTCGTGCTCGCGATGACACCCTCGGCCGCTGCGCGCGATGCCTGATTTTCCGTCTTCAATCCGCTTTCCGCGACCTTGAGCTTGTCGATGCTTCGGACGATCAGGGGCGCGAGGTTGTTGCTGTAGATGTCGTCCGACTTGAGCATCGCGGCGGATGTCGTCTCGAAGGCGTTCTTGTTGATCGTCAGCGAGGCCTTCACCGGTGCGATCGCGGACCGGACCGCCTCGGGCAGCGCAGCACTCTCGAGCGCGTCGAGTTTTTGTTGCGTATTCTCCACGCTCGTCCTGAAGGCAGAAGCCCCCTTGCTGTCGCGCAAGGCCAGGAAGCGCCAGTTCGCAATCCGGACAAGAACGATCTTGGATTCGAGATCCGCGACCGCGGCTGCGACGTCGGCATCGTGGGAGATGCGCGCAGCGATGACCAGCTTGGCGGTCTTGGCGGCCAGATCGTCACCACCCGGCAACAGGGTCGCCCTGCCCGTCCTCATCTCGTTGACGGCATCGCCCAGATCGTCGCGCAGGGTCCGCATCTTTGCGATATCGCTGGCGAGATCGTTGTAGAGCTTTCGCCGCTCCTCGGAGAGTGTCTGTTTTGCTCCCACCTGAAGCAGCTGGGTCGCCGCGGCCTCGCGGTCGCCAGCCTCCTTGAGAGACGGCTCGTTCCCATCATGAATGTAGCGAAGGTTGGCCCGCTGGATCGCCTGCAGATGGCCCGATATTTCCAGGACCCGCGCCGTGCTGTCCGAGAGAGCCGACGCCTTTGAGACCTGGTCCTGGACGGCCCACAGATTCCAGACCGCGACTGCGGCCATGATCAGGCCGACCGCCACCAGAGCTGCGAAGCCGGCGTAGAGACGCCCCCTGATCTTCAAACGAACGCCCGCCATTTCCTCTGTCCACCCCTAGCAAGAGACGCGGGGCAGCCGGACGAACCTGAAATCGCCCGGCGACTCGTGCTCCGCCGCGAGACAATGCGCGACACTTGTTAATTGTGTCCTTCACCCGCTTCGCGTGGACTCCGATGGAACCCGGACCCAAGCTCGTGCGAAAAAGGCATCCCCGGGACTGGACCGCAACCGTGAGACAATGCGAACCGGATCAGCCCGCGGCCCTGCTTGGGGCTTGCGGAAACGGGCCCAGCGCCTTCTCGGTCAGGACCGAGTCGCAATACTCGCGGATCTCCTTGATCCTGCCGTCCTCGAGTCGAAACACCAGGCAATAGTCGTTGTCGTAGCGAACGCCTTCTTTGGTGACGTTGTCGCCCTTGGCCTCGACCACGACGACGTCGCCGTCGGCGATGAAGCGGTGCGCCACCGTGCGCGTGCGGTCGCGAAGGCGCGAGCGGACATGGCCGTGCAGGTCGTTGAGGATGGCATCCTTGCCGGTGAAGGTGCGCGACCAGGAATATTGCCCGGTGACGACCCATTTGGCGTCCTCCGCAAGGCTTGCGATGAACAGCGCGCGGTCGCGTACCTCGGGGTCGGGATTCGCGGCGGCGGCGAAAATATCCTGCATCAGTTTCTTGTTGGCGGCAGCGCTCATGATGGCTCTCCTTTGCTTGAGTCCGCCCGGATCATCGTCGCCTCACGCGAATTCTTCCAATCGATAATGGATATGATATCTATTCATTTCATGAATTTGCATTCGCTTGACCTCAATCTTCTGAACGCACTCGATGCGCTCTTGCGCGAAGCCAATGTCAGCCGCGCAGCTTTGCGGATCGGGCTGTCGCAGCCGGCGACCAGCCACGCGCTCCAGCGCCTGCGCGACATCTTCGGCGATCCGCTCCTGGTGCGCACCGGCGCGCGGATGGAGTTGACGCCGCGGGCGCAGGCCCTGCGCGCCCCGCTCGCCCAGGCACTCGACCAGGTGCGAGGGCTCTTCGTGCCGGAGGAGTTCGATGCGGCGCGCAGCGAGCGACAGTTTCGGCTGATGATGCCGGACCTCGCGGTCGAGCTGCTGATGCCGCCCTTGATGGAGAAGGTGACGCGCCTTGCGCCCAATGTGCGCATCGACGTGGTGCCGTGGCGAGGGCCCGCGATCTTCCACGCGGAGTTCGCCCGCACCATCGATCTCGTGATCTCGATCGGCAACGCCTTCAAGGGCTTTCACCGTCAACTGCTCTACACCGACAGCGACGCGCTGGCCGTGCGGCGCGGCCATCCCGTCGGTACCAAGCTGAAGCGGCGCGACACGTTCCTCGCTGCCCGTCACGTCGCCGTCATCATCCGCGGCCAGGCCGAGGACCTGATCGACACCTGGCTACGCACCAAGGGCATCGAGCGGCATATCGCGCTGGTCGTGTCCGGCTATCTCGAGGCGCTGCACGTCGCCGCGCGCACCGACCTCGTCGCCTTCGTGCCGCGCCGGCTGATCACGGCGCTGTCGAAGCAGTTCGCGCTCGCCACCGTCACCCCGCCGCTCGATCCCGGCATCGACGAGCAGTTCATGTTCCATCCGACCCGAGCGCAGATGGATCCAGGCTCGATCTGGCTGAGACGGCTGATGCTGGAGACGGGACGGGAGTTGGAGAAGCGGAAGGCTTTGTAACTTTGTAGGGTGGGTTAGCCGAAGGCGTAACCCACCGCTTCTGTCTCCGCGGAAATCAAAGAGGTGGGTTACGCTTCGCTAACCCACCCTACGATCCGCGGACCCTCACGCCTTGTGCGCGTCCATCACCTTGCGCACGGCGGGCCGCTCGGACATCCGCTTGAAATGATCGGCGACCTTCGGTGTCGCCTTGATGTCGACGCCGTCGCCTTCGAGCCAGAGCGACAGCGTATGGAGATAGGGATCGCAGATCGTGTACTGCTCGCCCATCACCCAGGGCCCCCCGAGCATCTTCTGCTCGATCAGCGAGAAGCAGGCACCCATGGTCTTCGGGATCATCCGCTTCATGTCCGCGAACGAAGTCTCCTCGGTCGCCCAGCGCGCGCCACGGATCTTGTGGGCGTGCGCCACGTGCACCGTCGAGCACAGATAGGAATTGAACGACTGCGCCTGCGCGAATGCGAAGGCATCGTCGAGCGGCGCGAGCTTCGCCTTGGGAAACATTTGCGCGATGAAGCTAAGCATTGCCGGCGTCTCGGTGAGAACCCCGCGATCGGTCACCAGCGAAGGCACGCGGCCCTTGGGATTGATCGCGAGGTAGTCCGGGCTGTTCTGCTGGTTGGTCTTGAAGTCGACCCGTTCAGTCGTGTAGTCGGCCCCGGCCTCTTCCAGGGCGATGTGGGAGGCGACCGCGCAGGTGCCGGGGGTGTAGTAGAGCTTGAGCATGGGAGACCTCGTACCGAAAGGGCAACGTTAACGGCAGGCCGGCGCGGCGTCCATAGGCTGCTCTCTTCGCAGTTGCCGACGACCGCCTCCCGTGCGAAGACCCCGCAAACGGGGGATTTGACATGACGGTCCTTATCGCCGGCGGCGGCATCGGCGGGTTGACGCTTGCGCTCAGCCTGCACCAGATCGGTGTGCCCGCAAAAGTGTTCGAGAGCGTCGCCGAGCTGAAACCGCTCGGCGTCGGCATCAACGTGCTGCCGCATGCGGTGCGCGAACTGATCGAGCTCGGCTTGATGGACAAGCTCGATGCGAGCGGCGTGCGCACCCGCGAGCTCGCCTATTTCTCCAAGCACGGCAAGCCGATCTGGAGCGAGCCGCGCGGGTTGGAGGCTGGCTACAAATGGCCGCAATTCTCGATCCATCGCGGCGTCCTCCAGCAGCTCCTGCTCGACACCGCGGTCGAGCGGCTCGGCCGCGAGAACATCCTGACCAGCCATCATCTCACCGGCTGGCACGAGACGGCCGACGGTGTCCGCGCTGAGTTCATCGACAAGGCGACCGGCAAGCGCGCCGGGGCTTACGAAGGCGCGCTTCTGATCGCGGCCGACGGCATCCATTCCGCCGTGCGCGAAAAGCTCTACCCGCAAGAGGGGCCACCGATCTGGAACGGCCGCATCCTCTGGCGCGGCGTGACGCCGGCCAAAGCGTTCCTCTCCGGCCGCACCATGATCATGGCCGGGCACGAGATCCTGAAATTCGTCTGCTATCCCATCACCAAGACGCCGGACGCGTCCGGCAGCCACCAGATCAACTGGGTCGCCGAGCGGCATATGCCGCCGACCTATCAGTGGCGGCGCGAGGACTATAACCGCACCGCGCGGCTGGAGGAGTTCTTGCCGTGGTTCGAGAGCTGGCAGTTCGACTGGCTCGACGTGCCCGGCCTGATCAAGAACTGCCCGCACGCCTACGAGTATCCACTGGTCGACCGCGATCCGATCTCGCAATGGACTTTTGGCCGCGTCACCCTGATGGGCGATGCCGCGCACCCGATGTATCCGATCGGCTCGAACGGTGCCTCGCAGGCGATCCTCGATGCCCGCGTGATCACCCGCGAGATTCTTGCGAATGGACTGACGAATGCAGCGCTATCGGCCTATGAGGCCGAGCGCCGACCGGCGACGACCGATCTCGTGCTGCTCAACCGCAAGAACGGCCCGGAGCAGGTGATGCAGCTCGTCGAGGAGCGCGCGCCTGATGGCTACGACGTCGTCACCGACGTGCTGTCGCAGAAGGAACTGGAAGACATCGCCGCGAACTACAAGCGTGTCGCCGGCTTCCAGGTCGAAGCGCTGAACGCCAAGCCGCCGATCGTGTCGCGACAGCACGCGACAGGAGCGAGCGCCTGAGCCTCACCGCATCACCCGCGCGGCCTCGAGCAGCCGTTCGGTCGCGCTGGCGGTTGCGAGCAGCGTGCCGTCCTCGGTCATCAGCTTGCCTTCGACGAACGCGATCGTCTTGCCGAGCTGCGTCACCTTGGCTTCGGCAATGATCGGGCCGGGCCTGGCCGGAGCGAGAAAATTCACGGTCATGCTGATTGTGGTGGTGTAAAGCCTCCCCTCGCTCATCACGAACACCGCCGGACCCATCGTATCGTCGAGCATCGCCGAGAGCAGGCCGCCCTGGATGAAGCCGGCAGGATTGCAGAACTCCGGCTTGCCCTCGAAGCCAAGCTTGATCCAGCCCTGCTCGGGCCGGGCGTCCAAGAGGCGCCAGCCCAGGAGCTTGGCACAGGGTGGCATGTTGAAATCGTCGAGCGCGGTCATGACCATCGGGAGCCTCCATCTAGCTTCGCGATACCGCAGCGCTGCTGCCAGCATCCTGTCAGGAGTGCGCGCGGAGCTAGAGATCCAGCCCGTGCGCGATCACCTTGCGCATGACGTTGGGCAGCGCCTCATTGGCAAGGGTTGCGATCGGAACCCAGCGCATGCCCCCTGGCGCGCGGGTGCGGCTGTCGACCTCGGCGGTGTAGACCACGAGCTCCAGCGGGAAATGCGTGAACACATGGGTGACCACGCCCAGCTTGCGCTGCCAGCGGGTGAGGCCCTTGATCTCAGGCGCCTGCGCACGCGCAGCCTTGTCCTCCTGCCCGGCGAGCCAGTCCGAGCCCGGCACCTCGGTCATGCCGCCGAGCAGGCCCTTTTCGGACCGCGAGCGGACCAGCAGCTCATCGCCGCGAACGACAACGAAGGCCGCGCCGCGGCGCAGCGTGCCGCTCTTCTTCGGCGCTTTGCGTGGAAACGTCTCCTGCGTGCCTTGCACCCGCGCGACGCAATCCTCGTTCAACGGACACAGCGAACACGCAGGCTTCTTCGGCGTGCAGATCGAGGAGCCCAGATCCATCAGCGCCTGCGCGCTGTCGCCGGCGCGAGACTTCCCGTCGTCCGCGCGGGAATCCGCGAGCAGCGTCGCCGCCAATTGCTGGATCAGCGGTTTTGCCTGCGGCAATTCCTCTTCGACTGCGAACAGCCGCGACACCACCCGCTCGATGTTACCATCGACCGGCATGGTGCGGCGGTCGAAAGCGATCGCCGCGATCGCCGCCGCCGTGTAAGGCCCGATCCCCGGCAATGCGCGCAGGCCCTCTTCGGTATTTGGAAAAATGCCGCCATGCTCGCGCGCCACCGCGACCGCGCAAGCATGGAGATTGCGAGCCCGCGAATAGTAGCCGAGCCCGGCCCACATCCGAAGCACGTCGTCCTGCGAGGCGTGGCCGAGCGCCGTGACATCAGGCCACCGCGCGACGAATTTTGCGAAATAGGGCCCGACCGCCTTGACGGTGGTCTGCTGGAGCATGATCTCCGACAGCCAGACTCGGTACGCATCCGGCGTCTCGCCCGCCGCCGCGCGCCATGGCAGCCGGCGGCGATGGCGGTCGTACCATTGGAGCAGCGCCAAAGGACGCGCGGAGACTTCCGGCCGAACTGGTTCCGATTTCGCCTTCAGGGCGGGTGTGGGGCTCATGCTGACACTGTATCGACGTCGCACCGAACTCTCCACGTCATGCCCACGCTTGTCGCGGGCATCCACGCCTTTCTTCACGGCACGACGTGGATGGCCGGGGCTCGGCCCGGCATGACGCGGATAATTTCTGGTCAGCGTCGCACGATGATATGATGATATAAGGCAGCCATGTCCAAACCCGGTCCCATCAGCGCAAAGCCGCTGTCGATCCTGCTCAACGACGTCTTTGCCGAGGCCTATGCCAAGCAGGGCTTTGCCGCGCGCGAATTGGTAACGCGGTGGGGCGAGATCGCCGGCTCCGAGATCGCCACGAATGCGGAGCCGTTGAAGATGCAATGGCCGCGGCCGGTCGAGGGCCAGCCACAGGAACCAGCGACGCTGGTGCTGCGGGTCGAGGGGCCGATGGCGCTGGAGATCCAGCACTCCGCCGACGTCATCCTGGAGCGGGTCAACCGCTTCTTCGGCTGGAACGCGGTCGGCAAGCTCGCCTTCCGCCAGGCCCCGCTGTCGAGCCGCGGCCGCCCGGCCCGGCCCCGCCCACCCGATGCCGGGGCGGTGGCCAAGGTGGCCGAGACCCTCGGCAATATCGAAGATGAACAATTGCGAGACGCGCTGGCGCGGCTGGGCGCTGCAATCAAGCGAAATTGAGCCTCATTCCGCCGCTAATCTGGAGCCGTTGTTGCGGCCCGCCATTGCCTCCATTGCGGTTTCAAGCTAGCGACAGGCCGCTCAATCGGCGAACTTTGGGCGTGCCCACGCCAATTTCGGGAGTTGGACCTTTGATGATCACCCGCCGCGTCTTCACCACGATGCTTTCGCTGACCGGACTTGCCGTGGCCGCCGGGTTGTCGCCACTGCGGCTCATCACCGAGGCCATGGCGCAGAGCGCCTCCGACGTCGCCAAACCGGTGTCGCTGCCCGACATGGCGCTCGGTCCGGACAACGCCGCCGTCACCATCACCGAATTCGCCTCGATGACCTGCCCGCACTGCGCGGCCTTCAACGAGCAGGTGTTCCCGAAGATCAAGAAAGAATTCATCGACACCGGCAAGGTGCGCTACATCTTCCGCGAGTTCCCGCTCGACATCAAGGCCGCCGCCGGCTCGATGCTGGCGCGCTGCATCGCCAATGGCGACGCGCCGAAATTTTTCGCCGTCACCGACATGTTGTTCCGCTCGCAGGCCGACTGGGTGACGAAGAACACCACGGAGACGCTCGCGCGGATCGGCAAGCAGGCGGGCCTCTCGCAGAGCCAGGTCGAGGCCTGCCTGAAGGACCAGGCATTGCTCGACAAGATCGCCGCCGACCAGAAATATGCGAGCGAGGTTCTGAAGGTCGATTCGACGCCGACCTTCTTCATCAACGGCGAGAAGATCAAGGGCGAGGCCTCGTTCGAGGAATTCGCGAAGAAGATCAATCCGCTGTTGAAGAGCTGATCTGGCTTCGCCCCCGATTTCCGAGACGCGAGCCGAGCTTGCGTGGCGCCTTGCGATAGCGACGTCGCAACCAAACTAGTTAAGCCACGAGTTGCCGACAGTTACGTGAATTTCTTCAGTACATATCCGAGCAGCGCGGTCCATCGAGAAAGCGAAGCTTTGGCATTGGACTGGAAGTACTTGCAAAATCACGTCTTCCGAACCGAGATGCGCTGCGGGCGGGCAGATGGGCCTCTTGCTGCTCCGTGAGTTAGTGAAGAAGCCCGTCTGGTGGTTCGGAGGTAGGCAAAGAGCCGAGTTGTGGCGCGGCAGACAACGTAGAGCCAAGCCGACCACCCCCTCGGAAATTGGTTGTCCGCTCCCGTCAAGGATGTAAGCGAAGCCGCGTCAGAGATTGTTCCTTGACCACAATCACAACCTGCGAGAGCATGAGGGCGTTCATTCATATCTTTTTTTGGAGAATGCCAGATGACCACCATCCATATGGACTCTTCCGTGAGCCAAACGATCACGTGCGCTGTTCAGAATGGAGGGGTTCTGAGCTGCACCAAAACAAGCAGCAAGGACGTCTATTCTCACTCAATCTGGGCGACAGAAAACAATATCCGGCAGTTCACGATGTTCGAGGGCGACAGTATCGTCATTCCAACCGGCTCAACTCTGACGATCTGGATATTCCGGAAGCAGCCAGGCAAGTCGACCTGGACAATGGATTTTGACCTCAAGGAAAAGGCCACCTGAGCGGCGATGCAACCCGAAGGCTTGGCAAATAGCTGGATCGTCACGTCAGGACCAACTCCGGCGCGGGCAATGGCTCGTTTGCCGAGCGCTCTAACTCCCCTGCCCGACCAACGCCCAAAGCTTTGTTTGCTGTTGATAAATGCCGACACACCTGCCGAAAATCATGCCCCGTGTTGAAGAGCTGATCTTCACGTTTTGATCCTGATTCGCGACCTGCGAAGCCTCAAATCCCTTGTGAAAAGCGGCTTTCGCCGGTTGCCCTGACGCGCCGGCGCGGCCATTGTCCAGCCGCATGAGCCGCATCAAGCGACTCATCCGGACCCCGACATTTGCCTTCTATGGTATTGTCACGGCAGGGAGATTCGCGTCCTGCCAACAGAGAAGCGTGTTTTATGAAGATCACCCGCCTGCGCCTTCATGGCTTCAAGTCCTTCGTCGAGCCCACCGACTTCGTGATCGAAGCGGGCCTCACCGGCGTCGTCGGACCGAACGGCTGCGGCAAGTCGAACCTGGTCGAAGCGCTGCGCTGGGCGATGGGTGAAACCTCGCACAAATCGCTGCGCGCCGCCGACATGGACGCGGTGATCTTCGCAGGCTCCGGCAATCGCCCCGCGCGCAACCACGCCGAAGTGACGATGACGATCGACAATGCCGATCGCACCGCGCCGGCGGCGATGAACGACAGCCAGCTTCTCGAAATCTCCCGCCGCATCGAGCGTGAGGCGGGCTCGGTCTATCGCATCAACGGCCGCGACGTGCGCGCCCGCGACGTGCAGATCCTCTTTGCCGATGCCGCCACCGGCGCGCGCTCGCCGGCCCTCGTCCACCAGGGCAAGATCGGCGAGATCATCCAGGCCAAACCCGAGCAGCGCCGCCGCGTGCTCGAGGATGCCGCCGGCGTTGCCGGCCTGCACGCCCGCCGCCACGAGGCCGAGCTGCGGCTGAAGGCGGCCGAAACCAACCTCACCCGCGTCGAGGACGTGATCGGCCAGCTCTCCGGTCAGATGGAAGGCCTGAAGAAGCAGGCCCGCCAGGCCGTGCGCTATCGCGAGGTCGCAGCCAAGGTGCGCAAGGCCGAGGCCACGCTATTCCATCTCCGCTGGGTCGGCGCCCATGCCGAGGTCAATGAGTCCGGCCACACCCATGATCTCGCGGTTCGCGAGATGGCCGAGCGCACCCAGCACCAGGCCGAAGCCGCCCGCATCCAGGCGATCCGCGCCGCCGGGATGCCGGCGCTGCGTGATGCCGAAGCGCGCGCCGCGGCAGGCCTGCAACGGCTGACCAATGCACGCGAGCTGCTCGATCGCGAGGAAGTGCGCGCAAAGGATCGCGTTACCGAGCTCGAGCGCCGACTGGCTCAGTTCGAGGGCGACATCGCCCGCGCGCAGCAGCAGACCATGGATGCCGACGTGGCGCTTCATCGGCTCGACGCCGAGGATCTGGAGCTGAAGGAAGAAATCAAGTCGCGCGTCGAGAAGCGCTCCGGTGTCGATGAGCGCGTGTCCGAGGCCGAGGCGACGCTCACCGAGACCGAACAGCAGTTCTCCGAGCTGACCACGGCGCTTGCCGACCTCACCGCCAAGCGCAATCAACTCGAAGCCAATGTCCGCACCCACCGCGACAAGCTCGCGCGGCTCGACCAGGAGATCGCGAATGTCGCAGCGGAAGAGCAGAAGCTTGCGGAGGAGACCGGCGGCTTCGGTGATCTCGACGAGCTGACCGCTGCCGTCGAGAATGCCGAGCAGACGCTGGCAGCCTCCGAGGCCGCGGCGCAGGACAGCGAAGCCGCGCATGTCGCGGCTCGCCAGACGCTGGAATCCTCGCGCTCGCCGCTGAACGAAGCCGACAAGCGCGTGCAGCGTCTTGAAACCGAGGCGCGCACGATCTCCAAGATCGTCAACGGCGAGACCAAGAATCTGTGGCCGCCGATCATCGACGGCATCACCGTCGACAAGGGTTTTGAAAAGGCGATCGGCGCTGCGCTCGGCGACGACCTCGATGCGCCCGTCGATCCCTCCGCGCCGATGCGCTGGACCAATGCCGGCGTCACGGAAGGCGATCCGGCGCTCCCCGAGGGCGTCGTGCCGCTCGCCAATCACGTGCAGGCGCCGATCGAGCTTTCGCGCCGACTGGCGCAGATCGGCGTCGTGCCGCGCGAACGCGGCGCAGAGCTCGTCTCGCAGCTCAAGACCGGCCAGCGCCTGGTCTCGCCCGAAGGCGACGTCTGGCGCTGGGACGGTTTTGTCGCTGCAGCTCACGCGCCGACTGGCGCCGCGCGACGGCTCGCCGAACGCGCCCGCCTCGTCGACATCGAGAACGAGCTGGAGCAGGCCCGCATCGACGCGCAGATCAAGCGCCAGGCGCTGGAGAACGCGGAAGGCCAATTGCAGATGGCCGCCAGCACCGAAGGCGCCACACGTGAGGCCTGGCGCGCAGCGCAGCGCGAGCTCAATGCCGCCCGCGAGCGCCATGCCACCGCCGAGCGCGAGATCAACCGTCACGCCGCGCGCAAGTCGGCGCTGTCGGAGGCGCACAGCCGCCTCGCCGCCGACCGCGCCGAGGCCGAGGCTGCGCATGAATACGCGGCAGCCGCGATCTCCGAGCTGCCGTCGAGCGAAGACACCGAAGTGCGGCTCGCGGCCGTGCGCAGCGACATCGAGGGCCAGCGCCGCATGGCCGCCCAGGTCCGTGCCGAGGCACAGGCGCTGGCGCGCGAGGCCGAGCTCGCCGATCGTCGCGTGCAGGCGATCCTCGCCGAGCGCACCGAATGGCAGAACCGCAAGGAAAGCGCGGCCTCCCACATCGACACCATCCAGGCTCGCATCACCGAGGTCTCGGTCGAGCGCGGCGATCTCGAGAATGCGCCTGCCGTGTTCGCCGAGAAGCGCAGCGCGCTGATCAACGAGATCGAATACGCCGAGAACGACCGCCGCGTGGCCGCCGACGCGCTCGCCGAGGCCGAAACCGCCATGGCCGAGACCGATCGTGTCGCAAAGCTGACGCTCGAAGCCTTGTCGAGCGCCCGCGAAGCGACCGCGCGTGCCGAGGAGCGCATGGAAGGCGCGCGGCGCCGTCTGGAAGACATCGAGCGCGAAATCCGCGACATGCTGGAGGTCGAGCCGCAGGCCGTCGCCGGCCTTGCCGAGATCGAACCCGGCGCGGAGCTGCCGCCGCTGCACGAGATCGAGGAGGACCTCGAAAAGATGCGCCGCGACCGCGAGCGCCTCGGTGCGGTGAACCTGCGCGCCGAGGAAGAGCTCAAGGAGGTCGAGACCCAGCACACCGGCCTCACCACCGAGCGCGACGACCTCGTCGAAGCCATCAAGCGGCTGCGCCAGGGCATCCAGAGCCTCAACAAGGAGGCCCGCGAGCGGCTGTTGACCTCGTTCGAGGTCGTCAACAACCACTTCAAGCGCCTGTTCGTCGAACTGTTCGGCGGCGGTGAGGCGGCTCTGCACCTCATCGAGAGCGATGATCCGCTGGAAGCCGGTCTCGAGATCATCGCAAAGCCCCCGGGCAAGAAACCTCAGACGCTGTCGCTGCTGTCGGGCGGCGAGCAGGCGCTGACCGCGATGGCGCTCATCTTCGCGGTGTTCCTCACCAACCCCTCGCCGATCTGCGTGCTGGACGAAGTCGACGCGCCGCTGGACGACCACAACGTCGAACGGTACTGCAACCTCCTGCACGAGATGACCAGCTCGACCGACACACGCTTCATCATCATCACGCACAATCCGATCACCATGGCGCGAATGAACCGGTTGTTCGGCGTCACCATGGCCGAGCGCGGCGTCTCGCAGCTCGTGTCGGTGAGCCTGGCAGAGGCGGTGGACATTCTCGACCAGAACGTGGCGTGAAGCGGCAGTCGTTCCACACCCATTGACGTCATCATCCGCGAAAGCGGATGATCCAGTACGCCGCGGCCTCTCGGTTGAACGGCGCTGTCTCGGAGTACTGGATGCCCCGCCTGCGCGGGGCATGACGATGGATGATGATTTCCCCTACCCTTCCTGCCGAGCTCAAAGCCGCGCTTGACGCCAAGCTCGTGGGCTTTTCCCGCACTGACGCCGCGCAGCGGGCCGGGCGCATCTCGAACACCTATCGCGCTGGCGGTGGCTCCGCCGCCATCAAATCCGAAGCTGATGCACTCGCCTATGCGCTCGCTCGCATGCCGGCGACCTATGCCGCCGTCGCTGCAAGCCTGAATGCGCTCACCATGATCGTGCCGGAGCTTGCTCCCGAGAGCCTGCTCGATGTCGGCGCAGGGCCGGGCACCGCGAGCTGGGCGGCCGCGGAAGCTTTTGCCTCGCTGCAATCCTTCACCCTGCTCGACGCGAATCGCACGTTGAGCAGCCTGGCGCTCGAGCTTGCGCGTGACAGCACGCGACTGGCTGACATCAGCTATTTGCCGGGCGACGCCGCCGCGAACCTCGCGGGGGCCACGCCCACCGATCTCGTCATCGCGAGTTATTTGATCGGTGAGCTCGGCGAGCACGACCAGCGCGCGCTCGCTGACGCGATGTGGGCGAAAGCCCGGCACGCCCTCGTCGTGATCGAGCCCGGCACGCCAGCCGGCTACGCACGTACCCTTGCGCTGCGTCAGCAGTTGATTGCATCAGGCGCGCATGTCGCGGCGCCCTGCCCGCACGACAAACCCTGCCCGCTCACACCGCCCGACTGGTGCCATTTTGCCCAGCGCCTGCCGCGCTCACAGGCGCACCGGCAGCTCAAGGGCGCCGAGGTCCCCTTCGAGGACGAGAAGTTCATTTATGTGGCGCTGACCCGCGCGCCTGTCGCCGCGCGCTTTGCACGCGTGCTGGCAGAGCCTGATGTCGGCAAGGCCGAGATCACGGCCAAGCTCTGCACCGAGCAAGGCGCCGAGCTCGCGAAGGTGCCGCGCCGGGACAAGGCGGCCTATGCGGGTGCCCGCCGCTGGCGTTGGGGCGACGCCGTCATGGCCGAAAGTTAACCTCGATCAGTGCTTTTCTCTTGAACTGGAATAGGCTTGCGCCCGACCAAGCCTTACTTGCCTTTTGCCTGCCTTGCGCGCCGGCCTGCCGCCCGGCGTCGTTTTGGTCTACGCTATCCGCCTTCTTCCCCTTCAGGAGTTCTCCATGTCGACCGGCTGGATCGTTCTCGGCGTCATCGTCGTCCTCGTGCTGTTCGCCTTCGGCGCCTACAACCGCCTGGTGGCGCTGAGCCAGCGTGTGGGCCAGGCCTTTGCCGACATCGACGTGCAGCTCAAGCAGCGGCATGACCTGATCCCGAACCTGGTCGAGACCGTGAAAGGCTACGCGGCGCATGAGCGCGGCACGCTCGACGACGTGATCAAGGCGCGCAATTCGGCAATGTCGGCGCAGGGACCGGCGCAGGTGTCCGCGGCCGAGAACCAGCTCTCCGGCGCGCTCGGCCGGCTGATCGCGCTGTCGGAGGCCTATCCCGACCTCAAGGCCAACGCCAATTTCCAGCAGCTCGCGAGCGAGCTCTCGGACCTCGAAAACAAGATCGCGGCGAGCCGCCGTTTCTTCAACAACGCGGTCCAGGAATACAACACCGGCATCCAGCAGATGCCCGCCGCCTTGTTCGCCGGCATGTTCGGCTTCACGCGCAAGGAGTTCTTCGATCTCGGCGCGAGCCGCACCGAGGTCGAGGCGGCGCCACAGGTCAAGTTCTGATCTGAAACGATAGACCGGCAGGACAGCGCGCCATGGCCGCGTATGGTCTCTACACGCATATCGCCTCGAACAGGTTTCGTTCGATGGTGCTGCTCGCGGGCCTGTTCCTGCTGTTCTACGTGCTGGTCTATGCCGGCGCGCTGATCGCCGAAGTCGTCATCAACGGCAATCAGTCCGTCGCCTATTATCTGACCCACGCTCTCTCCGACCTGATCAAGGCATCGCCCTTCGCGACCGCCGCGGCGATCGCCTGGATCGTGATCGCCTATTTCTTCCACCAGTCGATGATCGATGCCGTCACCGGCGGCCACGACGTGACAAGACAGGAAGAGCCGCGGCTCTACAATCTCCTCGAAAATCTCTGCATCTCGCGTGGCATCACCATGCCGAAGCTGAAGATCATGGAGAGCCCGGCGCTGAACGCGTTCGCGACCGGCCTCAACCCGCGGCAATATGCGATCACCGTCACCACGGGTCTGATGAAAGCCCTGAACGACCAGGAGATCGAGGCGGTGCTGGGCCACGAGCTGACCCACATCAGGAACGGCGACGTGCAGCTGATGGTGGTCGCCGTCATCATCGCCGGCGTGGTCGGCTTCTTCGGCGAATTGTTCTTCCGCATGTTCACGAGCTTCAGCTGGAGCTCCGGTTCCGGCGGCTCGTGGTCGTCGGGTTCGTCCTCCTCGTCGCGATCATCCTCGTCATCAAGCGACAGCAAGAGCTCGGGCGGCGGCGCGGTGGTGGTCGTCATCATCGCGGTCGTGCTGATCGTGGTGGCCTGGCTGGTGTCGCAGGTGGTCAAGCTCGCGCTGTCGCGTTCGCGCGAATTCCTGGCCGATGCCGGCTCGGTCGAGCTCACCAAGAATCCCGACGCGATGATCTCGGCGCTGCGCAAGATCGACGGCCGCGGCGAGCTGCCGGGCGCGACCTCTGCCGTGATGGAGCTCTGCGTCGACAATCCCCGCGAGGGCTTCGCCGACCTGTTTGCGACCCACCCCTCGGTCGACTCGCGGATCAAGGCGCTGGTCAATTTTGCCGGTGGCCATGATCCGGGCCCGCTGCCGCCGCCCTCGGACGAATCCGAGGAATCGGGAACGCAGGCGGAACGGCAGGACATCCCGCCGGCGGTGCCCACCGGCCCGTGGACCGATTCTGGCACGCCGGCCGATGCCACCGTGCCGAGCCGCCCCGGAACCCCGGTCGGCAATCCAATGGGACCCTGGGGCCATCATTGATCGCACAATTTGCCGCGCCACGAGGCTGGATGCGGAGGGATTTTGGTGCGATTGGGAAAAACCGCGGGAATTGCTGCAACGAGGTCCGGAGGAATTGAATTCTCCCTTGTTTCTGCCATGTTCGCGCCCAACAGCAGACTTGGGCAAGTCGGCTGGGAAAGTCGATTTGGGACCTGACCGATCGTGCATCGCGATCGGGGGCGCGCGTTTAGGGGACGTCAATGGCAAAGCCGGCAGTGGTTGTGGTGGGCGCGGACAAGGGTGGGGTCGGCAAGACCACGGTATCGCGCACCTTGCTCGATTATTTTTCCGCCAACAACGTGCCGACCCGCGCGTTCGACACGGAGTCGCCGCGCGGAACCCTGAAGCGCTTCCACCCTGACATCACCGAGATCGTCGACATGACGACGACGGCCGATCAGATGAAGATCTTCGACACGCTCAACGCGGTGAGCCCGTCGGTGACCGTGATCGACGTCCGCGCCGGCCTGCTCTCACCGGCGCTGGCTTCGCTGCGCGACATCGGCTTCCTCGACGCCGCCAAGGCCGGCCAGATCACCTTCGCCGTGTTCCACATCCTCGGGCCCTCGATCGCCTCGCTGGAGGAGATCGCAGAGACCGCAGGCTTCATGACCGGCGCAAAATATTTCCTGGTGAAGAATTTCATCAACGACACCCAGTTCTTCCAGTGGGACCAGGCGACCTACAACTCCTACTTCCACCGCATCAAGGATGCGACCGAGCTGACCATCCCCAAGCTCAACGAAATGGCCTATGAGCAGGTCGAGGTTTCGTCCGTTCCGTTCCTGAAATTCGTCGCCAACAAGGGCATCCACGACGAGGCCGCGAACTATTCGTTCGTACTGCGCGGCTATGTCCGGCACTGGCTGGCGAACGTCTGGAGCGAGTATGACCGCATCCGGCTGACCGACATCGTGGGCTCCAAGCCCGCCGCCCGTAGCAGCGAAAAATAGTTGCGGGCAAGCTGCGGATGCGGCTGGATTGGGCGCCGAACCCGCCTGATATAGCTGCCAATGGCCGCCACGCCCGTCTACATCATCTGCTCCCCCCGACCGCAGGTCGGCAAGACGCTGCTTGCGCGCTTGCTGACCGAGTTCCTGCTGCTCAAGAACGGCGATGTCGCCGCCTTCGACGTCAATCTGAAGGAACCATCACTGCTCGACTATCTGCCGAAGGTCACCGAGACGGCCGACGTCATCGACACCTACGGCAAGATGCAGCTCATGGACCGCGTCATCGTCGATGACGGCCTCGGCAAGGTGATCGACCTCGGCTTCCACGCCTTCGATGAATTCTTCAAGATGACCGACGAGATCGGCTTGTTGAAGGAAGCCGCCCGCCGCCACGTGGCGCCGATGATCCTGTTCGTCGCCGACACCGACCGCGTGTCGAGCCGCGCGCATGAAATGCTGCGCCAGCAGATCCCGCGGATCAGCCTGATCACCGTGGACAACGAATATGTCGTCCGCGGCGAGCTGCCGCCTGCCATGGCCGGCGGACGGCTGTTCCGTCTGCCGGCGCTGCCGGGCTTCCTGAAGACCTATATCGACCGGCTCAACTTCTCCTTCACCGGCTATCTGCGCCAGGAGAAGGACTCGTCGACCGAATTGCACCAGTGGATCCGGCGGAACTATCTCGCCTTCCGGGAGCTCGAGCTCAGCCTGATTCTGCAGAGTTCTTAATTATTTTACCCGGGTAATATTGACTGATCGCCTGGCGGCTTGTATGACCTCGCGCGACACCATTCCCCGCGAGACCGAGCCAATGAGCATCGACCGAAAGGCCGCGATTGCCGCCTACAAGGAGCGCAAGGCCGCTGGCGGCATCTACGTCGTCCGCTGCGCGGCGACAGGCGAAGCCTGGGTCGGCCAGGCACTCGATCTGGAGAAGGTCCCCAACCGGATCTGGTTCACGCTGCGCCAGGGCGGACATCCCTGCCGCTCCCTTCAGGCGGCATGGAACGCGCATGGCGCCGCGGGCATCAGGTTCGCCGAATGCGAGCGGCTGGACGAGGAGGACGTGAGCTATGTCCGCGACGCGCTGCTGAAGGAGCGCATGCTACATTGGCTGTCGGAGCTGAAGGCCGAGGCGATCTAAGGCCAGCGCTTGCCGCGGGCTCCTTCACCTCTCGCGCGTGCGGAAGAGGGAGCGCATCTCCTACGCGGCTCTATTCAATGCCCCTCGAACGTCATCAGGGTACGCACGGGCACGTCCATGGCGCGCAGCTTGGCAGCGCCGCCGAGCTCCGGCAGGTCGACGATGAAGCAGGCCGCGACCAGGTTGGCGCCGATCTGCCTGAGCAGCTTCACCGCGCCCTCGGCGGTGCCCCCGGTGGCGATGAGGTCGTCGACCAGGATGACGCGCTCGCCGGGCGCGACCGCATCCACATGCATCTCCATCTCGTCGATGCCGTACTCCAGCGAATAGGCGATGCGCACCGTGGTGTGTGGCAGCTTGCCTTTCTTGCGGATCGGTACGAACCCGGCCGAGAGCTGATGCGCCACCGCGCCGCCGAGGATGAAGCCGCGCGCCTCCATACCGGCGACCTTGTCGATCTTGTTACCGGCCCAGGGATGCACGAGCTCGTCGACCGCGCGGCGGAACGCGCGCGCATCGGCCAGGAGCGTGGTGATGTCGCGGAACATGATCCCGGGCTTGGGATAGTCGGGGATCGTTCGAACGCTCGCCTTCAGATCGTAGTCAAAAGTCATTGGTGCCTCTCAATCGACGCCCGCACTCAGCCGGAATGCGTTCTCGACAATTCGTAAACCCACCTCGCCGCCGAGCGACATCAGCGACTCCGGATGGAACTGCACGCCGGCGACCGGCAACGTCTTGTGCTCGAGGGCCATGGCGACGCCGTCCTCGGTGCTCGCCGTGACCGACAGAACTTCCGGCATGCTGTCGCGCTCAACATACAGCGAATGATAGCGGCCGATCACGATCTCATTCGGAAGGTTGCGCATCAGGCGCCCACCCCGCACCTGCACCCGCGAGGGCCGGCCGTGGGCGGGATACGTCAGTTGCCCGAGCTCGCCGCCAAAATATTCGCCGATTGCCTGCACCCCGAGGCAGACGCCGAACACCGGCAGCTTCTTCTGAAGCGCCGCGTCGATGGTCTTTTTGATCCCGAAATCCTCCGGGCGGCCTGGTCCGGGCGACAACACCAGCAAATCCCATGTCTTCTGCTTGAGCATGTCGAGCGCATGCACATAGCGGACCACGGTGACGCTGGCGCCGACCTGGCGGAAATAGTCGGCGAGCATGTGCACGAAACTGTCGTCATGGTCGATCAGCAGCACGTTCTTGCCCGAGCCGGTCGCATCGGGCGCGAAGGTCGACAAAGGCTTTGGCGGATCGCCGCGCAGCGCCTGGAACAGGGCGGCGGCCTTCACCTGGCACTCGCGGTCTTCAGCGGCCGGATCGGAGTCGAACAGGCAGGTCGCGCCGACACGCACCTCGGCAAGCCCATCCTTCATGCGGATGGTACGAATGGTCAGGCCGGTGTTGATGCTGCCGTCGAAATTCACCGCGCCGATCGCACCCGCATACCAGCGGCGCGGCGAGCGCTCGTGATCCTCGACGAACTGCATCGCCCAGAGCTTCGGAGCGCCGGTGACGGTGACGGCCCAGGCATGGGTGAGGAATGCATCGAGCGCGTCGAAGCCGGGACGCAACATGCCTTCGACGTGGTCGACGGTGTGAAAAAGTTTTGAGTAGGTCTCGATCTGCCGCCGCGCCAGCACCTTGATGGTGCCGGGCACGCAGACGCGCGCCTTGTCGTTACGATCGACGTCGGTGCACATGTTGAGCTCGAACTCGTCCTTCTCCGAGTTCAGGAGCTGGCGGATCTGCTCGGCATCGCCGATCGCATCCGTGCCGCGCGCGATGGTGCCCGAGATGGGGCAGGTCTCTACGCGACGGCCATCAGAGCGCACGAACATCTCCGGCGAAGCCGACACGAGAAACTCGCCGTCGCCGAGATTCATCAGCGCGCCGTAGGGCGACGGGTTGATGACGCAGAGACGCTGGAACACTTCCGCAGGCGAGCGCTCGCAGGGCTCGGCGAAGAGCTGTCCCGGCACGGCCTCGAAGAGATCGCCGCGGGCAAAGGCCGCGCGCGCGGTCTCGACCGTCGCCTGATATTCGCCGGGCGCATGATCGGCAAAGCCCTGCCGCGGCGTCTTGAGATACGGGCTGTCCGCGGTCTCGCGCGGCAGACCTTCGGTCGATTTGCCCTTCCAAGTGAAGTCGTAGCTCAGCACCACGCCACGGCCGGTGGCGCGGTCATAGGCGAGCAGGCGATCGGGCACATAGAGCACGATGTCGCGCTGGTCCTTTTCACGCGGGCGCTTCTGCACGAGATCCTCGATCTGGAAGACGAGGTCGTAGGCGAACGCCCCGAACAGGCCGAGCAGCCCGTCATCATTGGCGGAGAAGGCGCTGACGAGATCGCGCACCAGCGACATCACGCTGGCGCGCCGCGTGCGCTGGTCCTCCTCGACCGGCGCATCTCCGCGGATGATGTGGCCGGCAAGCCGCGAGGCCGTCTTCTCGGAGATCACCACGCAGGGCTCGCGCAGGACATCGGCGAGGAAGGCGATCAGCACCTGGCCGCGCTGGTTCAGCGCTTCGAGCTGGAAATTGACGCCTGATGTTTCGAGCTTGAGCGGCGGATCGGAGAAGCCGAGGTCAAAACTCTCGTAGCGGCCGGGCACGGTGGTGCCCGACGACAGCACCACACCGCGGCGACGGTCGAGCAGGTTGACGAGATCGTCGAGCCGGCTGGCGCCGCCGCTGAATTGCTCCGCCACGCGCGTGATCGCGAGACCCGCGCGGGTCACATAGTCGCTTCTGGCCGGAAGGGCAAAGACTGTCCTGTTCATGTGATCCTCTTGGGCTCCTCTTACGAGACTTGCCGAGGGAACGCCACACAGGACAAACGATCAGGCCGCCGCTCTGCGTTGGCGACCTTCGACGATTTGGGAAAATGAAATCGCACCGGCCACCTCTTTAGGAGGTGCGCCACCAAAGACGGGATGGGCGGACGGCGGTGCTCATGGGGGAACTACACACCATGGCGCGGGGACGGCGTCAAGATGGCGAGGCCCCCTCGATCGCCAAAATGGTGCGGCGGCGCCGCGAAAATGCATCATGCGGAGGTCTGAATGCTGTCGCGGCCAGCGGCCGCCTCTGCCGCATGGCGCTCGATTTCGGCGCGCGTTACGGTGAGCGCGGCTTTGCCGTCTGATCCGACGATGTCGGCGCGGTCGCGGAGAGTCGCAATCATAGTGGCGGTCGTTCCGGTGACTGCGCACCATGCCGCCCATTCATCGCCCACCTCAACTGCCGTGATCATCGCGGCTGGACCTAGATCCGACCTTCGCAGGAGCAAATCGATGGCTTCGGCGGCCAGGTTTTGCTCCGCAACCCTAGAGAAATTCCCGACAGTGTCCGCGCCCACGACAGATAGTCGCGCACCGACAACTGGCGGCTGGAAAGTCTTCAAATTCTCAAGCTTCACATCCTCGAGCTTCGGAATCGGACTGCGCACGAGGTATTCATAGAGTCGTCCCCCCGTTTCTTCAAAGACGCATATCCGCGATCCCTTGTCGGTGCTGACACTGAAGGCCATGCATTGCTGGCCCTCCACGTCCATGTAGCTGCCCGCCCCGACCCCGAGTTTGAGCTCCGCCGCTGCTCCGCATGCCGCGGCGATCGTGATTTGCAGGCGATCAGTCATCTGGACGCGAATCTGATGCACGCTTTGCCAAATCCGGCGCGGCGTCAGATGTGGTTGGAGTTGGGCAAGCCGATCGATTTCGGAAGCGTACTGCTCGCGTTTTACGGCGCGCAATTCCGGCCAGCCCGCGATCCATCGGGCCGCGAGCGTGGTCATCGGCTGCTGTCGCTCCGCCTCGTAGAAGCGCTCTATCAAGTTCATCGAGGGTTGCGGCGCGCTCGGAGAATCCGTTCTGCGCTGCAGCCTCGCCGGGGTTTGCTTCCACCCACGCCACCATTTCTTGCAATATCTAGTGTTGCGCGCTCGCTCCCATCGCCTTCAGTGCCGCGAGCGCATCTTCAGATGTCGTTGGAAGCTGGTTGGCGCCCGTGTTGCCGATGAACTGGCTATGACCACCGTTGTTGACCTGAGCGAGATAATAGTCGGCGTGATATGCCTGCATGGCCACAGCCGGCATTTCATGCCGCGCGTAGATGCCGACACGTTGAATTGCGTTGACGAAATCGACGATAGCACAGGTCAGATAGTAAGCCTTCTCGGGGTTGCTAGCCGCTTCCAGCGCATCGCTAGGTACGACAACAGTTGATAAACGGCCACCTACGATCATCGCGCACCCACATTCGCCCCAATGGCGTAACGTCTTACACCTACACTTGTAACTTGCAATGAACGTCAAGCCACTGCAAGAGCGCTAGTGCCTGCGCGCCGATCGTACTGTGCGATCCTCGTCGATGTCGTCATGGGCGCGCCGCGGGACCTAATACGCCCCGACCCCATATCCGATCGCCCTGAATCCGGCGTCGGGGACATAGCGGAATTCGAACGTGAACTCGGAATTCGCATCATGCCAGGTCAGCGCGCAGCGGCTGTCGGGCAGCGACAGGAGCTTTGCGGTGTGCACATGCTTGCGCATGAAGGGCGTGAACAGCGTGTCGTAGCGTTGCAGGAATTCTGCCTCGCTCTTGACCGGGCCGCTCTGAACGTCGTGCTTGCCTTCCGCCGACCAGAACTCGACGGGAAAAGCGATCAGCTTGACGATGCGGCTCTTGTCGTTCGCATTCGCCGCGCCTTCGAAGTCAGTCCGGAAGGTCTGAAATTCCGGCCCGTTGCACGCCGGATCCTTGGCCCAACAAGGCGCGATAAAGGCGGTCACGAACAATGATGCGATCAGCAAGGCTTTCATGGGGATGCTCGGCGCCAATGTGTTGGCTCCGACGCGTGACCGCGCCAAAGCAGCCGCCCGATGCCGGGCGGCTTGCCTTGTGTCGCATCAGCGCGCCGCTGCGTTCATCCCAGATGCTTCTTGAAAAACTCCGTCGCGCGGCCCCAGGCGAGCTCGGCGGCCTCGCGGTCGTGCACGGCCTGGCGCTGCTCGTTGACGAAGGCGTGCTCGGCGTCATAGCGAAACAGCTCCAGCGACTTGCCGGCGGCTTTCATGGCCTTTTCGAAACCACCGACGAGTTCCGGGGTGCACCAATCGTCCTTGTTGGCGAAATGCGCCTGGAGCGGGATCTTGACGTCAGCGGGCTTGGCCGCCTGCTCCGGCGGGATACCGTAAAACACAACGCCGGCCGCAAGCTCCGGGATCTTGGTCGCGCCGATGATGGTCACGGCACCGCCGAGGCAAAAGCCGGTCAGGCCGACCTTGGCGCCGTTGCGCGAAAGATATTGCGCGGCGCCGCGCACGGTCTGCGTGGTGGCGTCCATGAAGTCGAGCGAGTTCATCTCGCGATTGGCCGCATCGGTGTCGTGATAGGGCACCACCTTGCCCTTGTAGAGGTCGGGCGCGAGCGCATCGAAGCCGGCAAGCGCAAAGCGGTCGCACAGGCCCTTGATCTGGTCCGACAATCCCCACCATTCCTGGATCACGACCACGCCCGGCACATTGCCGCGCGCGGCATTGGCGAGATAGCCCGAGGTATCCTTGCCGTCCGGACGCTTGAAGGTGATGACGGTGCCCATGCTTTCCTCCGACGAGTTTATGGGGTCGTTGCGGGTATTTTGGCCGTTGTATGCGCGGGGCGCAATCCACACTCCCGGCATTCCGGGTTCGATGCTGACGCATCGCCCCGGAATGACGCCAACATTAAAAAAGCCCCCTGGCGGGGGCTTTTCCATTTCCATGGCTATTCGACAGCTCAGTGCGCGTCGGCCCAGACCTTCTTCTTGGTGAAGTACATCAAGCCGGTGAAGATGATGAGGAACACGAACACCTGGAAGCCGAGCTGCTTGCGCGCCTCCATGTGCGGCTCCGCGGTCCACATCAGGAACGTGGTGACGTCCTTGGCGTATTGCGCGACCGTGGTCGGCGAACCGTCGTCATAGGTGACCTGGCCGTCGTTCAGCGGCTTCGGCATCTTGATGGCGTGGCCCGGGAAGTACTTGTTGAAGTAGGAGCCTTCCGGGATGGTCACACCCTCCGGCACCTTGTCCTCAAAGCCCTGGAGCACCGCGGCGACGTAGTCCGGGCCCTGCTCCTGGTACTGGGTGAAGAAGTCGAAGATGAACCAGGGGAAACCGCGACCATAGGAGCGTGCCTTGGTGATCAGCGACAGGTCGGGCGGCGCCGCGCCGCCATTCGCCGCGCGAGCCGCCTGCTCGTTCGGGAAGGGCGACGGGAAGTAGTCCGCCGGGCGGCCCGGGCGCTCGAACATCTCGCCCTGGTCGTTCGGACCGTCCTTGATCTTGTACTCGGAGGCAAACGCCGACGCCTGCGCCGCGGAATAGCCGGGGCCGCCGGCTTCCGCGAGGTTGCGGAAGGCGATGTAGGACAGGCCGTGGCAGTTGGAGCAGACCTCCTTGTAGACCTTCAGGCCGCGCTGGAGCGCACCGCGGTCGAACTTGCCGAAGGGACCGGCGAACGACCACTTGTTGCCTGGCGGCCTGTCCCCGCCCTCGGCGCGGGCATCGCCGAGCGTTGCTGCGAACAGCGCGCCGGCAGCAACCAGAGCAACCACGATGGAGGCCGCGACCTTGCCGCCCTTGGCAAGCACCGCATCCGCAATCGAGTTCGGCACTGGCCGCGGGGTCTCGATGCGCGAGAGCAGCGGCAGCACGATCAGGAAGTAGGCGAAGTAACAGACCGTCAGGATGCGGCCCGCGATCACGTAGATGCCCTCCGGCGGCTGCGCGCCGAGATAGCCGAGCAGTACCGCGACCACGACGAAGATCCAGAAGAACTGCTTGGCGAGCGGACGATACTTCGAGGACCTCGTCTTGGCGCTGTCGAGCCAGGGGAGGAAGGCCAGCACGATGATCGCCGAGAACATCGCGATGACACCCGCGAGCTTGTTCGGGATCGAGCGCAGGATCGCGTAGAACGGCAGGTAGTACCATTCCGGCACGATGTGCGGCGGCGTCACGCCCGGGTTCGCCGGGATGTAGTTGTCGGCGTCGCCGAGATAGTTCGGCATGTAGAAGATGAACCAGGAATAGAGGATCACGAAGCAGGATACGCCGAACAGGTCCTTGATCGTCGCATACGGCGTGAACGCCACCGTGTCCTTCTCGGTCTTGGCCTCGACGCCGTCCGGATTGTTTTGCCCGGCGACGTGCAGCGCCCAGACGTGCAGCACGACGACGCCCGCGATGATGAACGGTAGCAGATAGTGCAGCGAGAAGAAGCGGTTCAGCGTCGGATTGCCGACGGAATAGCCACCCCAGAGCAGCGTCACGATGCTCTCGCCGAAATAGGGAATGGCGGAGAACAGGTTGGTGATGACGGTGGCGCCCCAGAAGCTCATCTGGCCCCACGGCAGCACATAGCCCATGAAGCCGGTCGCCATCATCAGGAGGTAAATGATGACGCCGAGGATCCACAACACCTCGCGCGGCTCCTTGTAGGAGCCGTAGTACAGTCCGCGCAGCATGTGGACGTAGACGGCGAAGAAGAACATCGACGCGCCGCAGGCGTGCATGTTGCGGAGCAGCCAGCCGTAGTTCACGTCGCGCACGATCAGTTCGACCGACTTGAAGGCCAGATCGGCGTGCGGCGTATAGTGCATCGCCAGGATCACGCCGGTGACGATCTGCATCCCGAGCATGAAAGACAGGATGGCGCCGAAGGTCCACCAGTAGTTCAGGTTACGCGGCGTCGGATAAGCGACGAACGAGGAATGCATAAGACCAAAGATCGGCAGCCGCCGCTCGATCCATTTCAGGGCTGGATTGCTCGGCTGGTAGTCGGAGGGTCCGCTCATGATGCGATCCTGAGGAAATAAACGACGCGACGGCTCGAAGCTTCGGGCGCGGGGTCCGAAGCTCAGCCGATCTGGATTTTGGTGTCGGAGACGAACTGATACGGCGGCACCGTCAGGTTCGCGGGCGCCGGCCCCTGGCGGATGCGGCCCGAAGAGTCGTACTGCGAGCCGTGGCAGGGGCAGAAGAAGCCGTCGTAGTTGCCCTCATGGGCGATCGGGATGCAGCCGAGATGGGTGCAGATGCCGATCACGACCAGCCACTGCTCGTGCCCGGTCTTGACCCGCGCCTCGTCGGACTGCGGATCGGGCAGGCTCGCGACGTTCACCGCGCGCGCCTCGTCAATCTGCTTCTTGGTGCGATGGCTGATGTAGATCGGCTTGCCGCGCCAGAACACCTTGATGTCCTGGCCCTCGGCGACCGGGGTCAGATCGACCTCGATCGGCGCACCGGCGGCGATCGTCGAGGCGTCCGGATTCATCTGGGAAATGAACGGCCAGAGCGTCGCAACGCCCCCCACTGCCGCTGCTGCCCCCGTTGCAACGAAAAGGAAATCACGGCGTGTCGGATGGTCCGCCGAAGACGCTGTCGTCACGATTCCAACCCTTTCTTCTTATGCGACCGGCGGAACCGCCCCAGGGGGCGCCCAAAGGTCCCCAGAACAGGCTGCCGGCGCCCGCGGCCCCCCGCGGCGGCAGAACTTTGCTTGATCCGCGCCAAAACGAGCGAAACAGCAGTCCAGAATCGTTCTATTGGCACCCTTGCCGGGCGAGCGCAAGCCCGCTATCGGCGCGGAAGCGTGCAATGCACGAATTCCCGGCCCACCGATGTTTTATTGAGACAATTCCAGCCGCAACCGACCCGTCATCACGCCATGCAGATAGCGCTTTTCCAGCCCGACATTCCCCAGAACACCGGCACGATTCTCAGGCTTTGTGCCTGTCTGGACATGGCCGCCCATATCATCGAGCCGGCAGGTTTTCCCGTCTCCGACCGCCTGTTCCGCCGCGCGGGAATGGACTATCTGAACCAGGTCAGCATGACCCGTCACGACTCCTGGTCGAAATTTCAGGCCTGGCGCACGGAACAAGGGTACCGGCTGCTGCTGTTCACCACCAAGGGCGCGACCAACTACCTTGATTTTCGCTACCAGCCGTCGGACATCCTGCTGCTCGGGCGCGAGAGCGCAGGAGTCACCGACGAGGTGGTCGCGGCCGCAGATGCGCGGCTCGTCATCCCGATCAGGCCGGGGCTGCGCTCGCTCAATGTGGCGATGACCGCGGCGATGGCCGCAGGCGAAGCGCTGCGGCAGGTCCGCGATATTCAAACCTAGCGTTTCAAGGAGAGGATTTGTGAGTTACGCGGTCAAGGAGATCTTCCTGACCCTGCAAGGCGAAGGCGCCCATGCCGGGCGCGCTTCCGTGTTCTGCCGCTTTGCCGGCTGCAACCTCTGGAGCGGGCGCGAGGCCGACCGCGCCGGAGCCATTTGCCAGTTCTGCGACACGGACTTCGTCGGTACCGATGGCACGCTGGGCGGACGCTACGCCACCGCGGAGGAGCTTGCGGCGACGATCGCCGCGCAATGGACGGGAACCCAAGAAAGGCATCAAGGGAACCGTTATGTCGTGCTGACCGGTGGCGAGCCGCTCTTGCAGGTAGACGCCCCTCTGGTCGATGCGCTACATGCGAACGGCTTCGAGATCGGGGTCGAAACCAACGGTACGATCCTCCCGCCGGACGGACTCGACTGGATCTGCGTCAGTCCGAAAGCGGGAAGCGATCTCGTCGTGCGGCGCGGTCACGAGCTGAAGCTTGTCTATCCGCAAGCGCAGGCGCTGCCGGAAGCTTTCGAAGCTCTCGCCTTCGAGCGGTTCTCGCTGCAACCGATGGACGGGCCAGACGTGGCCGAGAACACCGCGCGCGCCATCGATTATTGCCTGCGCCACCCGCAATGGCGGCTCAGCGTGCAAACACACAAGACGCTCGGCATCAGGTAGCTGGCATCAGATAGGGCTGACGTTCACAAGATGTGGGAATTGACGAAATCATTTCGCTTCGAGGCGGCGCACACGCTGTCGGGTACCACTTTTGGCGCGGCGAGCGAGGAGATTCACGGCCACTCCTTCCGCGCCGAGGTGAGCTTGCGCGGCACGCCGGATCCCGTGACCGGCATGGTGGTCGATCTCGGCCTCCTCCAGCGCGCGATCGAGGATGTGCGCCTCACGCTCGACCACAAGTTCCTCAACAAGATCGAGGCGCTGGGCATCCCGACGCTTGAAAATCTCTCGCGCTACGTCTGGGAGCGCCTGGCACATCTCGGCGGGCTGACCCGCGTCAGCATCCATCGCGACAGTTGCAACGAGAGCTGCACCTATTACGGTCCGCAGAGCTAGATTCGTAGGGTGGGCAAAGCTCCGCCGAAGCTCGAAAGAGCGAAGGCGGAAGCGTGCCCACCTCTTTGGCAAACGCAGTGGCAGCGGTTGCAGAAGTGGTGGGCACGGCGCTAGAGCGCCTTTGCCCACCCTACGCGTCTCGCAAGTCGGCGACGGGAATTGCACATGGACGTTTCGATGATCGAAGACCGCAAGGCACGCGCGCGGAGCTGGTTTGAGGCTCTGCGCGACGACATCTGCGCAAGCTTCGAGCGGCTCGAGGACGACGCGCCGCAAGGTCTCCATCCCGGTGCGGCCGGCCGCTTCGTGCGCACGCCCTGGCAGCGCAGCGACCACACTGGCGCGCCCGGCGGCGGCGGCGTGATGTCGATGATGCATGGCCGCCTGTTCGAGAAAGTCGGCGTGCACTGCTCGACCGTGCATGGCGAGTTCGCCCCCGAGTTTCGCGCGCAGATCCCGGGCGCGGCAGAGGACCCACGCTTCTGGGCCTCCGGCATCTCGCTGATCGCGCACATGCGCAATCCGAACGTACCCGCCGTGCACATGAACACGCGCTTCGTCGTCACGACGAAAGCCTGGTTCGGCGGCGGCGCCGATTTGACGCCGGTGCTCGAGCGGCGGCGCACACAGGAAGACGCCGATACGATCGCCTTCCATGCCGCGATGCAGGAAGCCTGCACCGGGCCGAACGGAGTCGCCGATTACGACAAGTACAAGAAATGGTGCGACGAATATTTCTATCTGCCGCACCGGAAAGAAGCCCGCGGCATCGGCGGCATCTTCTACGACTGGCATGACAGCGGCGACTGGGACGCCGATCTCGCCTTCACCCAGGACGTCGGCCGCGCCTTCCTGAAGATCTATCCGGAGCTCGTGCGGCGCAATTTTGCGACCGCCTGGACCGCTGCCGATCGCGAGGAGCAGTTGGTACGGCGCGGGCGTTACGTCGAGTTCAACCTGCTCTACGACCGCGGCACCATCTTCGGGCTCAAAACCGGCGGCAACGTGGATTCGATCCTGTCCTCGCTGCCACCGGAAGTGAAATGGCCATGACGTCGATGAAGACCGCAAAGCCCCTCCCCCGCGCCATGCTGATCGACATGGATGATACCATCCTGTCGGCCTATGGCCGTCCGGAGATCGCCTGGAACACGATCGCAACCGAGTTCGCGGCCGAGCTTGCACCGCTGCCGCCGGAGCAGGTCGCAGCAGCCGTTCTGACGTTTGCGCGGAATTTCTGGGCCAATGCGGAAGCCGCCTGGCGGCTCAAGCTCGGCGAGGCCCGGCGCCTGACGGTGAAAGGAGGCTTCGCAGCGCTCGCCGCAAGCGGGCACCGCGCCCTGCCCGACGATCTCGCCATTCGCCTGGCCGACCGCTTCACCACCTATCGCGAGGAGGAGATGTTCGTCTTCCCCGGCGCGCATGAGGCGATCGACCGGCTGAAGGCGCTTGGGGTCAAGCTCGCGCTGGTGACCAACGGGGCTGCCGACATGCAGCGCGCCAAGGTCGAGCGTTTCGAGTTGACCCACCGCTTCGACCACATCCAGATCGAGGGCGAGCACGGTTTCGGCAAGCCCGAGGAGCGCGCCTATCTGCACGCGATGGAAGCGCTCGGCGTCACCGCCGGGGATACCTGGATGATCGGCGACAATCTGGAATGGGAGGTCGTGACGCCGCAGCGCCTCGGCATCTACGCCGTCTGGATGGACGTGCATGGCGAGGGCCTGCCTGCGGGATCGCCGATCAAGCCCGACCGCATCATCCGCTCGCTGACCGAGTTGTTGCCCCTGCCCTAGCCGCGACCTCCGCAAGTGAAATTCGTCACAGACCGCAATCCGCGATTGCGGTACGATAGCGCTCGGGCGCGGGGGTTGAGGCGCGAACGGAGGCAGCGATGCAGGACGTTCCGAAGGAAACCAAGCGCGCGCAGGCGCCCGCCAAGAAGCCGGGCCTGTGGGACAGCATCCAGTCCTGGGACAGTCGCCTCTCCGTCACCAAGGGACTAACCATCGTCACCCTGCTCACCGGGTTTTTTGGCGGCTATTTCCAGTATCTCAATTCCTACGAGGAGAAAGTCGGCGAGCAGGCCAAGGCGGACATGGCCGCAGCCACTTCGACCTTCATCGAGATTTCCAACGCCTTCGCCGAGGTCCAGATGCTTCAAGAGAGCATCCTCGCCGACTATGCCGAGGCTCGGACGGCGAAGGCGGATTCTGCCGTCGTGCAAGTGGACGCGAAGGCAGCGTCCGACCTCGCTTCGGACTATTCCAAGGCGCGGACGGCGCTGCGACAGAACGGGCTCGTCTTCGCGCGCAAGGCGGAGATCTACATCGATTGGCCGAGCGATCTCAGCCGCGATCCGGCCGCTCCGCGCGCCCTCGATCAGGACCCGCTCACGGACACGCTGCTCACCGAGTATAATTTCGACTGCGACGCCGAAGCCAATCTGCCGCACTTCAAGGGAGCCATCTTTGACGGCAGCGATCACGGGCCGCCGAACGAGGAGCTGTGCACGGATCCGACGGCCAATGGACCGAAGACCTACGTCGATCTCTGTGCCAGACTGCCGGGCAGCGGCGCGGTCGATCCGTTGCGGAAGGTGGTCAACATCAACTGGTGGAGCGCCAAGCACCACGTGCTGATCATGCACCATTGCTTCGAGGCACTGCGAGGCAGGCCGGGCGCCGCAATCGATATGAACCAGAGCGGGAAACCGGCACTCTCAAAGCAGCAGGAAGACTACAAGGAGAGGCTCAACACACAGGCCCGACGCATCGATGCATACATGACGCTGACGATGGCCCAGCTCGAGCGTATCAGGGTGAAATACCGTCCCTCCGGTTTCCTCTGTCATGTTCCGCTGGCGCGCGATGTCATCGGGTTGTTCAGCGACCAGTGCACGCCCATCCGGACCGCGGTGAGCGAGCGCAGCTGAGATCATCCACAGGAACGAAGTCTCTCTCCCGATGCGTGATCGGCATGTCATGACGGCTTGCTAGCGTTGCCGCGTCGATCAACACAGAGGACAAATCCATGGAACTGAAAGCCGGCGATGTCGTGATGCTGAAATCCGGCGGCCAGCCGCTGACCGTCGTCGATGTCAAGGAGGAGGACGTGCTGTGCCTCTGGATGGGCATCGAAGGCAACCTGTTTCGCGAGACACTGCCGCTCGCTGTTCTCGAACAGGCCGAGCCCGAAGAGGACGAGGACGAAGACGACGAGGATGAAGACGAGGACGAAGAGGAAGACGACGAGGACGACGAATAGGCGCTACGAGATTGGATTCGATGGCTGCCACGTCGGAAGTGCGCTCCCTCCCCCGCTTGCGGGGGAGAGGGTGTCTCCGCAGTGGACAATCCCCAAGGGGAGAGAGCCCTCACCCGGCGCTTCGCGCCGACCTCCCCCGCACGCGGGGGAGGTTCGACCGAGCCCGCGGCCCAATCGTGCTAACCTAAAGCCACTCGAAAAACGCGACGAGATCGGGTTTGGCCTCCGGCTTTCGCCCCGTCCGACAAAAATCTCGAAAACAACCCCATGCAAAGTAGCCGGCAATTGCCGACGCGACCTTTTACGGATTTTACGAAATCGCTTGACGCGTCGGGCAAATCAGGGGCATGATGCCATCATTGCGAAATTTGGGATGACCGCCCCCAATCTCGTCATGCCTTAGGCGACGAGCTGCTTCACCGCGGCCGAGATCATCACGAGCCCGCCCGTGATGACAGCGACGTCGAGGATCGCGGCGTGGATGTGCACCGGCATCCGCTCGACGAAGGCCTTTGCGAGGAATGCCCCAGGCACCGCCATTCCGCCGATCAGGAGCGCGAACGCCAGCACCTGCGCGGTCACCGCGCCGGCGAGGCCGAACACCGAGATCTTGATGAGCCCGGTGCCGAGCGAGATCATCGCATCGGTCGCGATCACCGCCGCGCCCTCGAGGCCCGCGGCCATCAGCAGCGAGAGCAGGATCACGCCCGAGCCCGAGGTGCCGCCGACCAGCACGCCATAACCGACCGACCCTGCTGCAAGGCCCGTGTTGCCGATCTTGACCTGGCGGCGGCGCAGCACGCGGCGCAGCGGCACGCTGAGGATCAGCATGGTGCCGATCACCAGCGCCGCGCCGGCATTGGTGAGGCGCGTGTAGCCGTAGGCACCGAGCGCCGTCGTCAGCGCTGCGCAGGCGAGCACGACGAGAGCGCGGCGGCGATCGGCATAGCTGACATAGGCAATGGCGCGGCTAAGATTGGTGAAGATCGCGGAGATCGCGATGATCGGCACCACGGGTTCGGCGCCGACCATCGGCACCAGCACCAGCGGCATCAGGGCGCCGGTGCCGTAACCTGCGAGCCCACCAATGATCGAAGCAAACAACGCCATCAACGCGACCAGCAGGAGCTGCAGAACCGAGATATCGGCAAAGCCTGATACGATGGTCACGTTCTCTGATCGCGGCTGAAGCGTGCCGCAGCTTGATCGGCGATGGAAGCGAGCGCCGCCTCCTCTAGGGGAAAATCCGCGGCAAGCCAAGCGTCCTCGGCGAGCGTCAACACATGTCCGAGCGCGGGCCCTTCCGCCATGCCGCGCGCGATGAAGTCAGCGGCTTTCAGCGGGAATTTCGGCGGCATCCAACGTTGCGGCAGTTCGGCAAGCTCGCGCCAGCGCGCCGAAGTCGCCTCGCCGGCATCCCTCGCCCAGGCCAGCAACACGCGATCGTGATAGCGCTCGACGCCGAGCCGATAGAGCAGCCGCCGCGCCTTGGCTTCGTCCGTACTCGCGAACCGCCACCAGCGATGCCCCATCGAATCCAGCGCCTTGGCCTCCGCATTGCTGAGCCTGAGCCGCGATGCCACGCGCTTGGCATCCTCGGTGACGGCGACAGTCAAGCCGGCAAGGCGCCGGGTCGCGCTCGCGGCAAGGCCAAGCTCGTGCTCGATCGCGATCATCCTCGCCAGCGAGCCGGTATAGGCGACGCCACCGATCAGCGACTGCAAGAGGCCACCGTCGGCCATGGCGAGCATCGCGGCCGCAGCACCGCCTGCGACCAGCAGCTTCAGCATTTCCATGCGCACCCGCTCGGCCGACAGACCGGCCAGCCCGGCGCGGCCACGGATGCAGGCGAGATAGCCGTCGCGGTCCGGCTCACCGACACCGAAGGCGGCGTGGATGCGGAAGAAGCGCAGGATGCGCAGGTAATCCTCGGCGATGCGCTGGTCGGGATCGCCGATGAAACGCACGCGGCGTGCGGCGACATCGGCAAGCCCGCCGACATAGTCGTGCACCACGCCGTGTCCGTCGACCGACAGCCCGTTCATGGTGAAGTCGCGCCGTTCGGCGTCCCTCACCCAGTCGCGGCCGAACACGACCTTGGCCTTGCGGCCGAAGGTCTCGGTGTCCTCGCGCAGCGTGGTGACTTCGTACGGGTGCCCGTCGATGACCAGGGTGATGGTGCCGTGCTCGATGCCGGTCGGCACGCTCTTGATGCCGGCGTTTTTTGCACGCCGCACCACCTCCTCCGGCAATGCGGTGGTCGCGATGTCCATGTCGCCCGGCCGCAAGCCGAGCAGCGCGTTGCGCACGGCGCCGCCGACCACGCGCGCCTCCTCGCCGTCCGCGTTCAGGAGCTTCAGGACGCGCGCCGTCCCGCCGGAGGTCAGCCAGGAAGCATCGGCAAGCATGGGCTCCGCGCTCATCTGCCAACCCCTATTTCTCGACGCCTGGCACGAGCCTGCCGTTCTCGACATGCGCGGGGACATAGGTCGAGTTCGGCGATGCGCCCGTGAAATGTGCAAGTCCGACCAGGCTTGCGATCACCAGCACCAGCGCGACCAGCCCGAGGCGGGCGATGGTGTAGACCGGCCAGGACGACTGCACGAACAGGCCCGAGCGCGTTGCGACCAGGAACAGGGCATAGACCGCGAAGGGAACGAGGAAAATTCCGATCTCGGTCAGCGCCGGCCGGATCATGGCAAATAGATCCGCTCATACAGCACACGCAATATCCCGGCGGTGGCGCCCCAGATGTACCGCTCGGCAAACGGCATCGCGTAATAGAAGCGCTCCATGCCGCGGAATTCCTTGCTGTGCAACTGGTGGTTCGCCGGATTCATCAGGAAGGATAGCGGCACCTCGAAGGCGTCATCAACCTCAGAATGGTTGATCACAAGCTCAAATCCCGGCCGGACCCTAGCAACCGTCGGCAGGATGCGGAAGCCGAAGCCGGTGCCGTAGAGATCGAGATAACCGACCGGCTCGACGAAATCGCGCTTTAGTCCGACCTCTTCTTCGGCCTCGCGCAGCGCCGCATCGCGCGGCGAGGCGTCCACCGCGTCGATCTTGCCACCGGGAAAGGCGATCTGCCCGGCATGGTCGTTCAGATGCGCCGAGCGCAGCGTCAGCAGCACGGTCGGCTCGGGCCGATCGATCACCGGGATCAGGACCGCCGCGGGGCGGACCGGCTGCTCGCGCGCAATGATCTCGAGCATCTTGTCGGTGCCGGGATCACCCGACATCGGCACGATGTTGGGATCATAGAGGGCGGGCGGCACGTCGAAGGTCAGCCGCGCCTTGGAGCGGGCGAAGAAATCCGCCGCGCCCAACCGGGCAGGTTCGTCCCTCGGAAACGGCTTGGTCAAAGCGCAGCCCTCACCTGCTCGGCATCCGCCATGGCGAAGAATTCGCCGGCCGACTCGACACCGAACATTGGCAGGCCATCGACCATCCGCTCCTCGCCCATGTCAACCAGATCGTAGTAGAGTGCGCGTGTCACCTTGGCCCAAAGGCCAGAGCGCACGTGCAGATAGGGCGTCAGCCCGCCGTCGTGCGCCTGCTCGAAGCGCAAGCGATGCGCAGCATCGCACCTCACCCAGTCGTCCACATTGGTGCGGAAGCTCAGCACGCGATGGCTGCCCTCGCCCTCCTTCTGCATCTCGACTGCCATGAACGGCGCGTCATCGACACGAATCCCGACCTTCTCCACGGGCGTGACGAGAAAGTGCTTGTCCCCTTCGCGTTTCAGGACAGTCGAGAACAGGCGCACCAGCGCCGGGCGGCCGATTGGCGTCCCCATGTAGAACCACGTACCATCGGAGGCGATTCGAATGTCGAGATCGCCGCAGAACGGCGGATTCCAAAGATGTACCGGGGGCAACCCTTTCTGGGCAGCGCCGGCGTTCTTGGCGGCGGCCGTCAACCCGTCAAGACCCCGATTGCTGCTCTGCCCTTGGTTCGCCATGGTTTGCCCTGACTTTGTCTTTGGCACGATTGGTGCAGGTCTACGTTGTACCTCGGTGAGCGGTTCCACACCGGAATCATCCGGTGTGCAAGGTCGCCACTTCGTGATGCCGTACATATCCCGAAGCCGATAAGGTGGGGATAGGTTAATTCAGCGAATACAGGGCCTTCCTGCAAGTCTAGCATGGGGCCCAAGAGCGAACATGTCACCAGCTGACATGACGTAAGATGACGACGCAAGCGGGCCGCGTGAACGGCTTAAGGAGCTGACGGATGGCGGAAAGTGTCGAAAAACTTGAAGACGTGATCGTCCGCTCGGCGGAGCAGGTGTCGGGACAGATTCGCGCCGCCAAGGAAGCGATCGCGACCGTCATCTTCGGCCAGGACCGCGTGATCGAGAACACGCTGGTAACGATCCTCTCCGGCGGCCATGCGCTCCTGATCGGCGTGCCGGGTCTTGCCAAGACCAAGCTGGTCGAGACGCTCGGCGTCACGCTCGGCCTCGATGCAAAGCGCATCCAGTTCACGCCCGACCTGATGCCGTCGGACATTCTCGGCGCCGAAGTGCTGGACGAGAGCACCGCCGGAAAGCGCTCCTTCCGCTTCATCGCCGGCCCCGTCTTCGCGCAGCTCCTGATGGCCGACGAAATCAACCGCGCCAGCCCGCGCACGCAGTCCGCGCTCCTGCAAGCGATGCAGGAGCAGCACATCACGGTCGCCGGCGCGCGTCATGACCTGCCCAAGCCCTTCCACGTGCTGGCGACGCAAAATCCGCTGGAGCAGGAAGGCACCTACCCGCTGCCGGAAGCGCAGCTCGACCGCTTCCTGATGGAGATCGACGTCGACTATCCCGATCGCGATGCAGAACGGCGCATCCTGTTCGAGACCACCGGCGCCGAAGAGACGCTGGCGAAGGGCTCGATGACCGCCGATGCGCTGATCGCGGCCCAGCGGCTGGTGCGGCGCCTGCCGGTCGGCGATTCCGTAGTGGAGGCCATTCTGTCGCTGGTGCGCTCGGCGCGTCCGGGCCCCGAGGGTGGCGAAACCGGCAAGCTGATCGCCTGGGGACCCGGTCCCCGCGCCAGCCAGTCGCTGATGCTGGCGGTGCGCGCACGCGCGCTGCTCGACGGCCGCCTCGCGCCGTCGATCGACGACGTGCTCGACCTCGCCGAGCCGGTGCTGAAGCACCGCATGGCACTGACGTTCCAGGCGCGCGCCGAAGGCCGCACGATTCCGGACGTGATCCGGCAATTGAAGACACGGATCGGTTGATGGCCGCAGACAACGGGCACACAGCGAAGGAGATCATTGCGATCCGACGTGCCGATGGCGAAAGCCGTACGCTCGCCGCTTCGCTGCCGCGCCTGGTGCTCGAGGCCCGCCGCATTGCCGCCAACGTCATCCACGGTCTGCATGGCCGCCGGCGCGCCGGCTCGGGCGAAAGTTTTTGGCAGTATCGCCGCTTCGTCTCCGGCGAGCCGTCGCAGAACGTCGATTGGCGCCGCTCGGCGCGTGACGATCATCTCTATGTCCGCGAGCAGGAATGGGAAGCCGCGCACACCGTGTGGATCTGGCCCGACCGTTCGCCGTCGATGGCGTTTGCATCAAGGAACACGCGTGACTCCAAGCTCGAGCGCACGCTGATCGTGGCATTCGCGCTGGCCGAGCTGCTCGTCTCCGGCGGCGAACGCGTCGGCATTCCAGGCCTGATGGCGCCGACCGCGAGCCGCAGCGTCATCGACAAGATGGCGCAGGCGATGCTGCATGACGACGCCGAACGGCCGAGCCTGCCGCCGTCCTTCGTACCCTCCGCGCTCGCCGAGACGGTAGTGTTGTCCGATTTCTGGTCGCCGATCGCCGAAATCAGGAGCATGCTTGCAGCGCTCTCCGGCTCCGGCGCCCATGGCACGCTGGTGCAGATCGTCGATCCCGCCGAGGAGACGTTCCCCTATTCCGGCCGTGTCGAATTCGTCGAGCCCGAGGGTTTTGGCGTAATCACGGCGGGGCGCGCCGAAAGCTGGGCGGAGGATTACACCGCGCGGCTCGCGCTGCATCGTGATCAGATTCGCGACGAGACCAACAAGCTCGACTGGCTGTTCGCCACCCACGTCACCGATCGCTCCGCCGCCGAACTGCTGCTGTTCCTGCATGCCGGCATGCAGGTCAGCAAATCGGGCGTGCGCTCGACCACCGTCAAAGCGGGACCCGCCGCATGATCGGAAGCCTGCCGCTCGCCTTCACCGAACCGCTGCTCCTGATCGGGCTCGTCAGCCTGCCGGTGCTGTGGTGGCTGCTGCGCGTGATGCCGCCGCGGCCGCGCCGCATCGAATTCCCGCCGACGCGGCTGCTGTTCGACATCGCGCCAAAGGAAGAGACGCCCTCGCGCACGCCCTGGTGGCTCACCGCGCTGCGCCTGCTCGCCGCGGCGCTGGTGATCTTCGCCGCCGCCGGCCCGATCTGGAATCCGCAGACCGGCCTTGCCAGCAGCAAGGCGCCGCTGATGATCATGTTCGACGACGGCTGGAGCGCGGCTTCGAACTGGGACACGCGGATCAAGGCGGCCGACGAACTGATCGCGAATGCCGACGGCGATCGCCGCGCCATCGCGCTGGTGCCGCTCTCGGAGCCGAACCGCGACATCACGTTGCTGCAAGCAGGCGCAGCGCGCGTTGCGCTGCGACAGCTCGCGCCGAAACCCTATTCCATCGAGCGTGTTGAAACTCTCACCGCGATTGATCGTTTCCTGAAAGCCACCGGTGATTGCGAGATCGCCTGGCTGTCCGACGGCGTCGACACCGGCCGCGGCGAGGAATTCCTGCAAGGCCTGACGAAGACGATTGGAGACCGCACCTTGACGGTGTTTGAAGGTGGCACGCCCTCCCCGCTGGCGCTGGTCGCGGCTGAGAACGCAGCCGCGAAGATGGTCGTGAAGGTGCTGCGCACCGACAGCGGCATTGCCGCCGGCACCGTGCGCGCGCTGGACCAGAAGGGATCGCCGATCGGCGAAGCCCGCTACGCGTTCGCCCCGCAGGACAGGGAGACCGAGGCGTCATTCGACCTTCCGGTCGAGCTGCGCAACGACATCACCCGGCTCGAGATCTCCGGCGAGCGTTCCGCGGGCGCCGTGCAACTGCTCGACAAGCGCTGGCGACGCCGTGCCATCGGCATCGTCTCCGGCGCGACCAGTGAGACGGCGCAGCCACTGTTGGCACCGACCTTCTATCTCACCCGCGCGCTGGCGCCGTTCGCCGACGTCCGTCTCGCCGACAAGGGCGCGCCGCAGCAGGGCATCACGCAATTCCTCGACCAGAAGCTGCCGATGATCATCCTGGCCGATGTCGGCACCATCGCCCCTGAAATCCGCGAGCGCCTCAACGCCTGGGTCGACCAGGGCGGCGTGCTGGTGCGCTTTGCAGGTCCCCGCCTTGCACAGGCCGAAGACGACCTCGTGCCGGTGAAGCTGCGCAAGGGCGGCCGCACGCTCGGCGGCAGCCTGACCTGGGAGAAGCCGCAGCACCTCGCCGCCTTCACCGCGGATGGTCCGTTCACCGGCGTCCCTGTGCCGAAGGACGTCACCGTGACCCGCCAGGTGCTGGCCGAGCCCGATGCAGTGCTGGCGACCAAGAGCTGGGCCTCGCTCGAAGACGGCACGCCGCTCGTCACCGGCGAGCATCGCGGCAAGGGTCTGGTCAGCCTGTTCCATGTGTCTGCCGACATGCGCTGGTCGGACCTTCCGATGTCGGGCACCTTTGTCGAAATGCTGAGACGAATCGTCGACATGTCCGGCTACACCTCCAAGCCCGGCGCCGGCGTTGCCGGTGAGGCCAGCACCGAGACGGTGGCGCCGCTGCACATCCTCGACGGCTTTGGCGCCTTTGGCCCGCCGCCGGCGACCGCCAAGCCGCTGTCGGCCGATTTCCGCGACCGCGCCACATCAGATCATCCGCCCGGCTTCTACGGCCCGGCTGAGGGACCGCTGGCCGTGAACACGCTCGCCGCCGCCGACCGCATCGCTCCGCTCAACACCGCGAGCCTGCGCGCCCGGCACGCGACCTATACCAACGCCGAGCCGCGCGATCTGCGCGGCTGGCTGCTCTCGACCTCGCTGGCGCTGTTCCTGATCGACGCCATCATCGTCGCACTGCTCGGCGGCGGCCTCGCCGCGCTCCTGCGCCGACGCGCCGCTCCCGCCGTGCTCGCGATCGGACTGGTGCTCGCCAGCCTCACGTCTCCCGCACCGTCACGCGCCGACAGCGCATCGGACGATTTTGCGATGAAGGCGGTCTCGCAGACGCGCCTTGCCTACGTCGTCACCGGCAATGCCGACGTCGATTCCATCGTGAAGGCCGGCATGTCCGGGCTGACGCTGTTCCTGGCGCAGCGCACTGCGCTCGAGGCCGGCGATCCCGTCGGCGTCGATCCGGCGCGCGACGAGCTCGCCTTCTTCCCGCTGATCTACTGGCCGATCGTTCCGGGCGCACCAAAACCGCCGCAGGACGCCATCAACAAGATCGACGCCTACATGAAGCAAGGCGGCACGGTGATCTTCGACACCCGCGACGCGGTCGAAGCATCGCCAGGCGAGAACGGCGCCTCGCAGACGCCGGGCATGCAGGCGCTGCGCGAGATCCTGTCCTCGCTCGACGTGCCCGAGCTCGAGCCGGTGCCGCGCGAGCACGTGCTGACCAAGACCTTCTATCTGCTGCGCGACTTCCCCGGCCGCTTCAGCACCGGGCAGACCTGGGTCGAGACGCTGCCGCGCGAGGAAGAGGACGAGAGCGCGCAGCGCCCGGCGCGTGGCGGCGACGGCGTCTCGCCGATCATCATCACCTCGAACGATCTCGCAGGCGCCTGGGCGATCCGTCCCGATGGCCAGCCGATGCTGCCGATGACGCCGGGCGAGCCGCGCCAGCGCGAATTCGCCTTCCGCGCCGGCGTCAACATCGTGATGTACACGCTGACCGGCAACTACAAGGCCGACCAGGTGCACGCGCCGGCGCTGATCGAGCGGCTCGGGCAATAGGAGCGACATGAATTACGGCATCGCGTTCACGCCGCTTGTCCCTGCGATCGTCTTGTGGATCGCGCTCGCCGCGATCGTGGTCATCGCAGCCCTCTTGCTGCTGGCCCGCGCACGTGGCGCAGCGGTGCGCGTCGCGGCGCTGGCGCTGTTCCTGCTTGCGCTCGCAAATCCCTCCTTCACCCGCGAGGACCGCGATCCCCTCACCTCGGTTGCTGCCGTCGTCGTCGACAAGAGCCCGAGCCAGAATTTTGGCAATCGCACCCGCGAAGCTGCCCAGGCGCAGGAGGCGCTGGTCGACAGCCTGAAGCGGATCAAGGGCCTCGAGGTGCGCGTCGTCGAAGCCGGACAGGCCGACGGCGAGACCGACGGCACGAAACTGTTCGGCGCGCTCACCTCCGCGCTCTCCGACGTGCCGGTCGATCGCGTTGCCGGCGCTTTCCTGATCACCGACGGCCGCGTCCATGACATCCCCGCGAATGCCGCGGCGATCGGCTTCCAGGCGCCGGTGCATGCGCTGATCACCGGCCAGAAGAACGAGCGCGACCGCCGCATCGCGATAACGGCCGCACCGCGCTTCGGCATCGTCGGCCAGACCCAGACGATCACCTACCGGCTCGACGACCAGGGCGTCAGCGGCGATCGCGCCAAGGTCACGGTGCGCCGCGACGGCGAGACGATCAACGAGCGCACACTGTCGAGCGGCCAGACCGCAAGCGTCGATGTCGAGATCAAGCATGCCGGCCCGAACATCGTCGAGATCGAGGCCTCGCCGCTCGAGAAGGAGCTGACGCCGGTCAACAACCGCGCCGTCGTTGCGATCGACGGCGTGCGCGACAAGCTGCGCGTGCTGTTGGTCTCGGGCGAACCGCATTCCGGCGAGCGCACCTGGCGCAACCTCCTCAAATCCGACGCCAGCGTCGATCTCGTGCATTTCACGATTCTACGCCCCCCGGAGAAGCAGGACGGCACGCCGATCAACGAGTTGTCGCTGATCGCGTTTCCGACCCGCGAATTGTTCCAGCAGAAGATCAACGAATTTCAGTTGATCATCTTCGACCGCTACGCCCGCCAGGGCGTGCTGCCGATTGCCTATTTCGACAACATCGCGCGCTATGTCCGCTCGGGCGGCGCGGTGCTGGTCTCGGCGGGTCCGGACTATGCCTCCAACACCAGCATCTGGCGCACGCCGCTGGATTCGGTGCTGCCGGCAGAGCCGGTCGGCGTCACCGAGAAGCCGTTCTATGCGCATCTCTCCGACACCGGTAAGCGCCATCCGGTGACGCGCGGCCTCGAGGGCTCCGCGAGCGAGCCACCGCATTGGGCCCGCTTCTTCCGCACCGTCGACACCAGGAATGCGACGGGCTCGCCAGTGATGACCGGCGCCGATGGCAAGCCGCTGCTGTTCCTGTCGCGCTTCGGCGAGGGGCGCGTCGCGCTGCTGCTCTCCGACCACATCTGGCTGTGGGCGCGTGGCTATGAGGGCGGCGGCCCGCATCTCGACCTGCTCAGGCGGATGTCGCACTGGCTGATGAAGCAGCCCGATCTCGACGAGGAGGCACTGCGCCTCCAGGTGCAGGGCAAGGATCTCGTGGTGGTGCGCCAGACGATGTCGGACAGCGTGCAGCCGGTGACGGTGACCTCGCCCTCCGGCGTGACGCGCGACCTCACGCTCAATGCCGGCGACCCCGGCGAGTGGCGCGCCAGCCTGCCGGCCGGCGAGCTCGGTCTCTGGCAGGCCACCGACGGCACGCTGAAGGCGCTGATCAATGTCGGGCCGACCAACCCGAAGGAATTTTCGGAGGTCACCTCCACCACCGAGACCTTGAGGCCGCTGACGCAGGCGACCGGCGGCGATGCCGTGCGCGTCGTCGACGGATCGAGCGTCGAGCTGCCACGCGTCGTGCCGGTGCATTCCGCCTCCATCTTCCACGGCGACGGCTGGATGGGGGTCAGGATGCGCGATGCCAGCGTGGTGAAGGGCGTCGGCGTGCTGCCGATCTTCGCCGGGCTGATCGGGCTGCTCTTGCTGCTCGGAGCATTCGCCGCGACCTGGGTGCGCGAAGGGCGCTAAAGCGCGATGAGATTGGGATGAATCGTCATCGCGCTTTAGGTTATTGTTTGAGCATGATCTTTTCGGAAAACCGCTCCACACTTTTCCGGATCATGCTCTAGGACTACGAATTCCGTTGCATGAAGATCACATCGGGAGGCCGGCCACAGCGGCCGCGCCTCCCGCAGTTGACATGCGCGCCACGATCCTGCGATGTTACATTGTAACATCGTGATGGCCGGGGGATTGGCCCTCGCGATGCGGGGTGCGTTTTCCAATGAAGTGGTTCCGCTCGAACATCAGGCACGGTGCCCGGCTCGCGATCTTCGCGATGCTGGTGCAGTTCGCGTTGACCTTCGGCCACAGCCACTGGTTCGCGCGGGCTGCCCCGCTGCTCCAGTCGTCGCAACAGGCGAGCGGCATCGCGTCCGTCGATCGTGCAGCGCTACAGAAGCAGGCACCGGCAAATCCCGACCACGACCAGCAGGGCGACGACAATTGCGCGATCTGCGCCGTGGTCGCGATGGCGAGCACCGTGGTGTTCGCGACGCCGCCGCTGCTGCATCTGCCGCAGGCGGTCGAATTCCTCTACCGCACCACCGATGCCGAATTCATCCATCTGAAGTCGGCCAGCCACGCGTTCCAGCCGCGCGCGCCTCCCGCGTCCTGATCTCTCCAGCATTGAGCAAGCCTGGATTCGTTCGCTTTTGACACGCGGACGAGCACCCGGGAGCAGTTGAGGTCGAATTCCGTCAGATCAAGACGGCAGGTCGCCACGTACCCGCACATAGCTGTTGGTCGGCGCCTGATTGGAATCAGGACAATGACATCTTATCCAAGACGCGCGCAGCGTCTGAGCGGAGCGAGCTGGCTCGTGCTCGGCCTTGCCGCGACCCCCGCCATCGCACAGGACAAACCCTCCACAGAGCTACCGGCGGTCGAGGTAACCGCACCAAGCCCGATCGTGCGCAGAGCGATCGTGCCGGCGCGCCCGACGACGCGCGTCGCGCGTAGCGCCCCCACCCGCCACCGCGAGCATCCGCCGGAGCCAGCAGCAGAACCGGCGCCCGCCACGCCCCAGCAGGGTGTGCTGCCGGTCGTCACCAACCAGTTCGCAACCGTCACCGTCGTACCCAACGACGAGATCCGCCGCGACGGCGGCGGACAGCTCGGCGACCTCCTTTTCGCAAAGCCCGGCATCACCGGCTCGAGCTTCGCACCGGGCGCGTCGAGCCGGCCGATCATCCGGGGGCTCGACGTCAACCGTGTCGGCATCGTCGAAAACGGCACCAATGCAGGCGGCGCCTCCGATCTCGGCGAAGATCACTTCGTTCCGATCGATCCGCTCGCGACCAATCAGATCGAGGTGGTGCGCGGCCCCGCCGCCTTGCGCTACGGCTCGACCTCGATCGGCGGCGTGGTGAGCGCGACCAACAATCGCATTCCCGATGCCCTGCCCTCCTGCGCGCCCTCGTTCCAGAGCTACGGCATGCCGGCCAAGGCACCGCTCGCCACCGCTGAAACCTCGCCTTGCGTGACGGCCGAGACCCGCACCTCGTTCAGCTCGGTCGATCGCGGCGTCGAAAGCGGTCTCCTGCTCGATACCGGCGGCGGCAATTTCGCATTCCATGCCGATGTCTACGGCCGGAAGACGTCCGACTATTCGATTCCAAGCTATCCTTATTTGTTCGACCAGACGCGGCCGGTCGGCAGCCATCAGCCGAACTCGGCGACACAGGCTGACGGTGCGTCGATCGGCGGGTCCTACATCTTCACGGGCGGCTTCATCGGCGCGTCGATCACACAGAATGACGCACTCTATCATATCCCCGGCATCGATGGCGCGGATCACCAGACCCGCATCGACGCGCATCAGACCAAGATCAACGTCAAGGGCGAATACCGCCCCGATGCCGCCGCGATCGACACTATTCGCCTGTGGATGGGCGCCACCAACTACCGCCACAACGAGCTCGGGCTCGCCGATCCCGCCGACCCGACGACAGACGGTGTCCGGCAGACCTTCACCAACCGCGAAGAGGAGATGCGCATCGAAACGCAGCTGATGCCGTTCAATGCCCGCTTTGCCGAAGTGACGACCGCGTTCGGCTTCCAGGCCGGCCATCAGGAGCTGACGGCACCGAGCCCGGATAATCCCGGCACGCTGTTCAACGGCCTGTGGGACCCGAACCGCAACTATCGCGTTGCCGGTTACACCTTCAACGAGTTCAAATTCAGCGACCATACGAGGGCGCAGATCGCCGGCCGCGTCGAGCGCGTCGAACTGCACGGTTCGACGCCGGACTTCCCTGCGGATTTCCTGCCCGACGGCACGCCACAGACGAGCATCGTTCGCAATCCGTCCTTTACGCCGAAGAGCGGCAGCATCGGCCTGTTGCAGGATCTTCCGGGCGGCATGGTCGGCAGCATCACCGCGCAATATGTCGAGCGCGCACCAAAGCCTGCCGAGCTGTTTTCGCGCGGCGCGCATGATGCGACCGCGACATTCGACATCGGCAATCCGAACCTCACCATCGAGACGGCAAAATCCGTCGAGATCGGCCTGCGCAACGCCACGGGGCCGTTCCGCTTCGAGGCGACCGCCTACTACACCCACTTCGACAACTTCATCTATCGCCGGCTCACCGGCGTGATGTGCGGCGACGACTTTGCCTCATGCGGTACGCCGGGTGCCGAAGTGAACCAGGCCGTCTACTCGCAGGCGAACGCGAACTTCCGCGGCGGTGAATTCCAGTCGCAGCTCGACGTCGGAGCTATCCAGGGCGGGATCTGGGGCATCGAGACCCAGGGCGACGTGGTCCGCGCCACCTTCACCGACGGCACCAACGTGCCGCGGATTCCTCCCTTGAGGATGGGCGGCGGCCTATTCTGGCGCGACGACAACTGGCTGATGCGCGTCAACCTGTTGCACGCCTTCCCGCAGAACAACATCGCCGCGATCGCAGAGACGCCGACGCCGGGTTACAATCTGTTGAAGGCGGAAGTCAGCTACAAGACCAGGCTCAAGCCGAACGCCTTTGGCGCGCGCGAAATGCTGGTCGGTCTCGTCGGCAACAACCTCCTCAACGAGAACATCCGCAACTCGGTCTCCTATACCAAGGACGAGGTGTTGCTGCCCGGCATCGGCGTGCGCGCATTCGCGAACTTCAAGTTCTGAGCGCGATCAGATCAGGGCCGCCAAGGCGTGAGGGAATGCGCTCCCTCGCGCCTTGCGCGCGGCGTCTCGCGAGCTTGCTTCATCGTTCAACAGCTAATGACCATTCGCTGAATCTTCGAACGGTCATGCCTGAGTGCGAAAACGGATACGAGCAACCGATCCCTGCACGCCCTCATGAGCAGTTCGCCGACCTGCCGCTCGCGTGTCTTGAAGGAATGCGTCGTGCAACAGTCGGCGAGCACAAAGCCCTCCAGTTCGCCGAAGCAGTCGAAGATGATCTCGGCGACCTTCCCTGAGTACTCGACGACGTCGAGGCAGGGACTTGGGACTTCGACCGGCGCGCCATTCGGTGACGGTGGAATGGCATTAGGATCGCCCCCAAGCCCGGCGACGCGGTCCGCCAGAAATGCGACATACCGCTGCAGCACTGCAAACCACCGGTTTGACGGCGCGGTCTGCTGCAATCGCCATTTCATGATCGCCAGCGTGTCTTCCTCGGGGCGCAACATCACGGCAGACGTCGAGACCGGAATCCTGATCTGAAACGTCCCGATGACATATCGCCAGGAAAACGGTTGGCGCGGGACGGCGACGTCCGGATTGGCATTTCTCTCGCGCGTCGGCCTCTGGATCGGAACGTCGCGTTTCGAGACCTGCCGCCCCACGCGCCTGACGATGACGTTGAATTCCTCACCGGTGACGACGGTGGTGGGAAGGTCCACCGTGAGGAGACCCGCGAAGTTTTCACCCGCATTCATCGGAATCGGCACATAGGTGACGCCGCCCGTGATCTTGCACTGAACCGTATTCGTGTCTCCTGCCGTCAAGGCGTGTGCAGGATAGAGCTGCGACGCAAGGGCAAGCACGTCGGAGGCCTGAACCTGCGGCCAATAGATCGAGGCGACGCTCCCGCGTGGAATTTTGCCCCAGTCGATCATCAACTCGTCGACCTCTGTCTTCCGGCTGACCATGGCGCTCGGCCGGATATCGAATGTTTGCGGGATCCGATGCGTCGAGGCCGGCCCGGGATTGTCTGAGACCGTCACCTGGAGATTGCGCTGGGCCAGCTTGTCCGAGGCCTCGGGACGTGACCCGATGAAGATCGGGGCATCGTCGAATGCGATCTGGGCCACCAGACAGTGGTGAGTTCCCGCAAGCCACGCCAGGGCCTGCTTGCCGTCGATCACGTTGGCGGAATCATAAAGGTTCAGGAAGCACCCGTAATAGACCCAGATATTGTCCTTCCCGCTCGCGATCTCGATGTCGCGGTTGTTGACGCCTCCGTTGTCGTAATCGGTGTTGCCGGCAAGATTTCCGGTCGCGAAGAACGGTAGCGTGACGTGACCGGCGCCGACTTGGGGCGAACCAGGCAAGCCCGCCGCGTCCGGATTGAAGGGGTAGGTCGTGCTCGTTTGATAGTCCGTATCGGGGCTCTGCGTCACGAACAGCCTGAAGAACACACGGGCATTTTTGGCTTCGCCTGCCGGTCCCGCTGTACCGCGCATGCGGACTCTCGCCACCGCGAAGTTGTAGTTGTTGAAGATCTTGAACGTTGGCGGGAACGTGGGAGTGAGCTGGATCGTGAATGGAGTCACGGAGGAATCGGCCTGCAGCGCCGCCCCCTGGCTCGGGAGAATCGAGTTGAAGGGGTCGGCTCCTGCCGGGTCGCTGAAGTTATTGTTCAGGAACGTGAGCAGGTCCTGGATGTAGGTGAACGCGCCGTTGACGCTGTCACTTGCAAAGGCCGGCGCACCGGCAACCGGATGCTGGGACAGGCCGGGCGTCGCAGTGAAGACCCTGAGGTCCTGGCTCAGATAGAAAACATTGTTCTGGGTCGGATCGACATTGGTGAAGTAGGGGTCTGCACCCGCCACTAATTCGAACAGCGTCGAAGCGTTCGTGCCCGGCACCCTGTTGCCATCGGTCGCAAGGAACGCATCAAGTTCAAAAGTCTGACTGCCGGACGTCGGGAAGTCCGCGAGCGCCACACTCGAGAACGTGATGTCGAAGGGAACTCGAATCCTCTGCTGGGCTCCGGGATCTGCACCGTTCTCGAAATCGATGTTCGGGTTCTGCGTGATCGTGACCCCGTTCAGGTTGGCGAACGCTCCCGTCGGCAGCGGCACCGTGACGTTGAGAGAGCTGAACGTGTTCTTGCTGAATCCGTCAACGACGAGCCAGAACGCCTGCTCGAACGTCCCGCCGCTGGTGTTGATGACATCCTGCACCTCATCCTTGCCGAAGGTGTCCTTGTCCACCAGGAAGGTCAACGTTCCCGTCGGAAGAATGCAGGCGTTGTCCGCCTTGCTCCAGTAGGCCTGGACGGAGCAATTGACGCCGTCGACGTCAATCGTCGCGAACTGGTTGTTGCAGGTGTCGCCGATCTCGTCGTTGGTGACCGTCGTTCCGTCGGGATTGGTGCCGTTGACCAGGATGCTGTTGTTCGAGGTATCGACGTCGGGGTTGGTGCACGCCTCGATCAACTCGTGGGAAAAGACCTTGGTGACGCAATTGTGCCCCGTGAGCGAGCCCGTATTGTCCACCCACGCGTAGTATCCTGTGACGCCCTTGTAGGTGAAACTCTGGTGCTGCCCGACGAAGTTGTTGGTCGTCGTCAGCTTGTTGTTGATGCCCGGCGGCACGATGACGGCGTAGAAGCGGTTGTGGCCGGATGCCGGCGGCGGCATGCTCGTATGGTCGAGCCGGTCCTTGAGCATCGTCTTCACGTCATCGTCGGTATACTGATCCACCGGGCTGGTGCTGTCGTTGAGGTCGGTGAAGATCAGCGTGCCCTGCGCGACGCCGCGATACTGGCGCAGGCCGCCCATGTAGGGGCCCGTGAGAATGCCGATAATCGCTTGCTTGTACTCGTCGCTGGAAGGAGACGGAGCAGGCGTCGTGGTCCAGAAGCTGCCCCAAAAGACCAGGATCACCTCGACGTCGGTCAGCACGCGTCCGCCGCCGTCAGTCGTGCTGGTCACCGTATAGTCTGCGGAAAACTGCTCATCGCCGGCTCTCGGTTGACTGTCCGGATGCGCGCGCTCGACGATCCCGCTCAATTTTTTTGATCGGCTGGCCTTCCTGGGCATCTCTCCCTCCGCTCCACTGGCCACCCCGTTTGAAGACTACTACCTGTACGGGAGTTCCAGTGTGAAGTGGCTCACCAGCCATCACACGTCGGGTACATCAGCGCCAAGATGCGATCATCGCGCAGAAGACAATCGATGGTGCCGCCTCCTCCGCGTCCGAGGTCATCGATCCTTTCTGACGTAGCGCCAGAGCAGGTCGGCGATCTCGGCGCGGCGCTGGGCTCTCGCCTTTGGCGATGACATGTCGAAGGCGAATTGCGCCTCGAAGGTATGACGGTTGGCGACCGAGAAGAAGCTCAGCGCGTTCAGCGTCATGTGCAGTTCGATCGGGTCGATGCCCGGCCGGATCACGCCGCCGGCGACGCCGCGCTTCAGCACATCGGCGATCTGGCTGATGCTCGGCTGCGTCATCTCCTTGAGCTTCCGGCTGACCGCGATGTGCCGTCCGCGATGGATGTTCTCGATCGACACGAGGCGGACGAACTGTGGATGGGCCTGGTGGTAGTCGAAGGTGAATTCGGCGAGGGCGCGGATCGCAGCTTCCGGCGCCAGGGCTTCGAGGTGAAGGCCCTCCTCCGCGGCGCGCATCCCGGCATAGGCCATCTCCAGCACCGCGATGAACAGCTCTTCCTTGGAGTTGAAGTAGTAGAAGACCAACCGCTTGGTGACGTCGGCGCGCGCGGCGATCGCATCGGTGTTGCTGCCGGAGAGGCCGTTCTCGGCGAACTCCTCGAAGGCGATGTCGAGGATCTCCTGCCGTGTCCGCTCGCGGTCGCGCCGCTTGATCGGCGCAGGCTTGGCCCCCCGCGCGGGCTGCTTCTTCACGCTTGGCATCTGGCAGTTCGGCCCTTCGCTGCGGCCGCATGCCGCCTCGCCTCCATCAATAGCCCAATCGAAGGCACTTGACATCAATTATCCCGTCGATTAATTACTAATTATCCCACTGATTAATTATGCAGGCGATGATGACCCCGCTCGGCTTGGCCCACCTCACCGCATTGCCGCTCGCGCCGGCCACGCTGGTCGCCGAGGCTGCGCGGGCCGGCTTTTCCGCGGTCGGATTGCGCGTCATCCCGGCAACCAGCGATGGGCCGGCCTATCCGACAGAGGTCGGCACCGAGGCCCACCGCGCGCTCAAGCGCGTGCTGGTTGGCGAGGGCGTGCGGGTCAGCGACATCGAGCTCGTCCAGCTCACACCCGCCCTCGACGTCTCCTCGCTTGCGAGCCGTCTCGAGGCCGGAGCCGATCTCGGCGCCGCAGCGGTCATCGCTTCCGGCGACGATCCGGATGGGCCCCGGCTCACCGCGCATTTCGCCGAGCTCTGTCAGCTCGCCGCATCCTTTGGCCTGCGCGTCGACCTCGAATTCATGCGCTGGCGCGCGATCGGCAGCCTGCCGCAGGCCGCAGCGGTCGTGCGCGAAGCAGGCCAGATGAACGGCGCCATACTGGTCGACGCGTTGCATCTGACGCGCTCGGGTGGCCGGGCCGCCGATCTGATCCCGCTTCCCGACCAGTGGCTGCGCGCCGCGCAACTCTGTGATGCCACCGCCGTACCGCCAGCAACGGAAACCGCCATCATCGCCGAGGCACGCGAAGGACGGCTGCCGCCCGGAGATGGCGCCTTGCCGCTGGGTGCACTCCTGGAGGCGCTTCCTGCCGACACCAGCCTCAGCGTCGAAATGCCGTTGCGGGCGCTGGATGCAAGAGAGCGGATCGCCACGGCATTCAACGCAACCAGGCACTTGCTCGAAGGCTGGCCCCGCGGCGCCGGACGCCGCGGCTGTCGCGGCTGGGCCTAACCAACGGAACGCATGACATGACGAAGATCAGGATTGGCGTAATCGGCGCGGGATTGATCGGGCGCAAGCATCTGCGCAAGCTGGCCGAGCACGGCGACTATGAGCTCGTTGGCATCGCCGACGTGAATGCCGAGCAGGTCGCAGCCGAGCAGCCCGGCGCGCGCGTCTTCGGGGATTACCGAAAGCTGCTCGACGAGGCGCGGCCGGAGGCCGTGGTCATCGCGTCCCCCAATCAGCTTCACGCCGAGAACGGCATCGCCTGCGCGAGGCGCGGCATCCACATCCTGATCGAGAAGCCGGTCACCGATACGCTACAGACTTCCGCCGATCTGATCGCCGAGGTCCGCAAGGCCGGCATCAAGTCGCTGGTTGGCCATCACCGCCGCCATCATGAGCAGGTGAAGACGTTGAAGGCACTGCTCTTGCAGGGCCGGATCGGCGACGTCGTCGGCGTCTCCGCGATCTGGGCGACGCACAAGCCGGCGGAGTATTTCAAGGTCGCGCCATGGCGCTCCCAGGCGGGTGGCGGCCCGATCCTGATCAACCTGATCCACGAGATCGATTTCATGCGCTTTGCGATCGGCGAGATCGTCGCGGTCTCGGCGATCGCCGCAAACCGCCAGCGCGGCTTTGCAGTGGAGGACACCGCGGCAGCGTTGGTGGAATTCGAGAACGGCGCGCTCGGCACGTTCTTCCTCAGCGACTGTGCGGTCAGCCCCTGGACGATGGAGCAGGGACTCGGCGAGTCGCCGGAGTTTCCCTACAGCGGGCAGAGCAGCTACCGCGTGATGGGCCGCCGCGGCACGCTCGAATTTCCGAGCCTCGACCAATGGACGCAGGAAGGCGATGCGCAGGACTGGAACAGGCCGATCCAGTCCCAGGCCAACCATGCGGGATCGATCGATCCTTACGTCGCCCAGCTCGATCACTTCCGCGATGTCATTCGCGGCGTGACGCCGTCGCTGCAGCCGGTCGAGGACGGCGCGCGCAGCCTGCTTGTGACACTCGCCATTGCTGAGGCCGCCACGTCGGGACGGCGCATCGATCTGCGCGAGCGCCACGGGGCACTCTCGACGTCATAGCGCGAAGGTTCTCGCCATCGTCGGACGAACAGGAACGGGTGAAGCCACGCCAAGAGGGCCGCCCGGAGGGAGGAGTGAGTTGAGCTATCAGTTCGATTTCGGACCCGTGCTCGACGGTCTGCCGGACCTGCTCTGGGGCTGCGCCGGCACGCTCGGCCTGGCGCTGTCGGGCATGGTGTTGGCGCTCATTATCGGGATCGGCGGCGTGGTGCTGCGCGATTCCCGCCTCGCAGCACTGCGCTGGCTGGTCATGGCGTTTGTCGAGCTGATCCGCAACACGCCGTTCCTCGGCCAGATCTACTTCGTCTTCTTCGCATTGCCGATGGTGGGCATCCGCCTCGATCCCACGCTGACCGCGATCATCGCGCTCGGCGTCAACGGGGGCGCCTATGCGATCGAGATCATCCGCGGCGGCGTACAGTCGATCAACAAGGGGCAGATCGAGGCGGGACTGGCACTCGGCCTGAGCCGCCCCCTGATCTTCCGCCTGATCGTTTTGAAGCCGGCGTTGCGCGCGATTTTCCCATCGCTGACCAGCCAGTTCATCATGCTGACGCTGACGACGAGCATCGCATCCGCGATCTCCGCCTATGAGCTGACCTCGGTCGGCCAGTCGATCGAGACCAATACGTTCCGCAGCTTCGAGGTCTATGGCGTCGTCACACTGCTCTATCTCGCGATGTCGTGGATGCTCATGCAGATGTTTGCGCACATCAACGCGCGCTTCCTCAGCTATCCCCTCAAGTGAGAGCGTCCCATGGACAAGAACCAGTTTCTGTTTCTGTTCGGCGGCCTCAAATGGACGCTCGCGCTGTCCGCGATCGGCTTCGTGCTCGGCTCGGTCGCCGGCCTCGGCGTTGCACTCGCGCGTACCTCCGGCATTCGCTGGCTCGAGCGCGCCACTGCCGGCTACATCGCGCTGTTCCAGGGCACCCCACTGCTGATGCAGCTCTTCGTGGTCTATTACGGGCTCGCCCTCGCGGGGCTGAAGCTCGATCCCTGGGTCTCGGTCTCGATCGGCTTCACCCTGCATGCCGGCGCTTTCCTCGGCGAAATCTGGCGCGGTTCGATCGAGGCGGTGCCGCGCGGCCAGGTCGAGGCAGCCAAGGCGCTCAGCCTCAAATACTTCGACCGAATGCGAGACGTCGTGCTGCCGCAGGCGATCCGCATCTCGCTGCCCGCGACGATCGGATTCCTGGTGCAGTTGATCAAGGGCACCTCGCTCGCCGCCATCATCGGCTTCACCGAGCTGATGCGCGCCGGAACGATCGTCTCCAACCAGAACTTCAAGCCGCTGCTCGTGCTGGGTCTGGTCTGCGCGCTCTATTTCGCGCTGTGCTGGCCGCTGTCGATCTACGGCACCTGGCTCGAGCGGCGCCTCGTCACGGCAGCACGTTGAACAGTGCCCCACAAACCTAGGAGGAAATGATGGACAAGAACAGGACAACGCAACTCAATCGCCGTCACATCCTGGCACTCGGCGTGGGCGCCATGGCTTCGCCATTCGTGCTGTCCCGTCCGGCCTTTGCCGTGACGCCGTCGGAGATCAAGGCGCGGGGCAAGGTGCTGATCGGAATCCAGGGCGATAATCCACCCTGGGGATTCGTCAATTCGTCCGGCAGGCAGGAGGGTCTTGACGCTGACCTTTCCGAGCTGTTTGGGAGGGAGCTCGGTGTATCCGTGGAATTTACGCCATTGGCGGTTGCCAATCGCATCCCGGCGCTGACCTCCGGACGCGTCGACATCCTGTTTGCGACCATGGCGATGCTGCCGGAGCGCGCCAAGGCGGTGCAATTCTCAAGACCCTACGGCGCCAATATCATCACCTTCATCGCGCCGAAGGAGATGGAGATCAAATCGCCCGCCGACATGGGAAAATACGTCATCGGCGTTGCACGCGGCAGCGTGCAGGACACCGACGTGACCAAGGCGGCTCCTCCCGGCACCACCATCCGCCGCTTCGACGGCGATGCGCCGACCATGCAGGCGCTGTTGTCCGGTCAGGTGCAGGCAGTCGGCGGCAACATCTTCTACGTTCCGCGCCTGAATGAATCGAAACCCGGCTATTACGAGAACAAGCTCGAATTCACAAAACTCTACAACGGCGCCTGCACGCGGCTTGGCGAGAAGGACATCAATGCCTTCGTGAACGCCTTCATCGACAAGATCATCGCCAGCGGCGAATGGGCCAGGATCTATCCGAGGTGGATGAACAACCCGCTGCCGGCCTTTCCCGACAGCATTCCCGGCATCCCCTTCACCGCCAGCTGACGGAGAGCATCATGTCGGTTGCAGCCACGACGGACCCGATGATCGCAATGCGCGGCGTCAACAAATGGTATGGCACGTACCAGGTGCTCACCGACATCAATCTGGCGGTCCGTGCGAGTGAGAAGATCGTTCTGTGCGGGCCGTCCGGATCGGGCAAGTCCACCCTGATCCGTTGCATCAACGCGCTGGAGACCTATCAGAAGGGCGAGATCGTCGTCGACGGCGCCCATCTGGGCGGGCAAGGCAAGGCCATCGATACCGTGCGCCGCGAGGTCGGCATGGTGTTCCAGCAATTCAACCTGTTTCCGCACATGACGGTGCTGGAGAACTGCACGCTGGCGCCGATCCGCTCGCGCGGAATACCGCGCTTAGAGGCCGAGGAGACCGCGCGACGGCTGCTCGACCGTGTCAAAATCCTCAATCAGGTGGACAAATACCCGGCGCAACTGTCCGGCGGTCAGCAGCAGCGCGCGGCGATCGCGCGTGCGCTCTGCATGGAGCCGAAAGTGATGCTGTTCGATGAGCCAACATCGGCGCTCGACCCCGAAATGGTCAAGGAGGTGCTCGACACCATGATCGGTCTGGCAACGGACGGCATGACCATGATCTGCGTCACCCATGAAATGGGGTTCGCCCGGCAGGTCGCCGATCGCGTGATCTTCATGGCGGAGGGACGGATCGTCGAGGAAGCGGAGCCGGAGACCTTCTTCAGGACGCCGCAGCATGAGCGCACCAGGAAGTTTCTGGGCGAGATTCTGTCGCAGCATTGAGGCCGCATCGGTGCTGACCGCTGCTGACAGGACGCTGTCAGCAGCGCGGCGTTACGGGTCCGTTGTCGCAACGGGAGCGCCCCGGAATGGACAGGAGATAACGCCGTGAAATTTGCTTCCACTCGTCTGATCGCCGCCGACATCAGGGCCCTTGTCGGCTTTTATGAAAAAGTGACGGGCAAGACGGCAGAATGGCCGGCGCCTGTGTTTGCCGAAATAGTCACCCCTTCGGCCACACTCGCTTTCGGCAGCGTCGAGACGGTGGCGCTCTTCAAGGAGGGAAGCGCAGAGCCCGCCTCAAATCGCACCGCCATCATCGAGTTGCAGGTCGAAGACGTGGAAGCCGAATTTGCGAGATTGAAAGACGAGGTCGAGGTGGTGCACGCGCCGAAGATGATGCCCTGGGGAAATTGCGCGGCCCAGTTCCGCGATCCCGAAGGCACGCTGGTGAGCCTTTACACGCCCGTCAGCGAGGCTGCAAAAAAGCGGTTCGGATCGCGATAGAGCGGACGGGGAAGTGCACCCCTCCCTACTTCCGCGCCCTGCTCCAGTCGGGGCCGACAGCTCCCGACACGCCTTCGAACGCGCCATCGACGAGCTCGAAGACGAGGATGCGGCTGGCGTCGACCGGACCCGGCATGGTGACGCTGCCTTTCGGCACCGGCTTGAAGCCGATGCGCCCGTAATAGGGCTCGTCGCCGACCAGCAGCACGATGGCGTGGCCTTGCGCCTTCGCATCCTTGAGCGCGCGGTCGAGCAGCAGGCGACCGACGCCGCGGCCGCGGAACGGCGGCTCGACGGTGAGCGGGCCGAGCAGCAGCGCCCTGGTGTCGCCGATCGTGATCGGCAGTTGGCGCACCGACCCGACCATCAGTGTGCCGATGCGGGCGGTGAAGGAGAGCTCGAGCAAATGGTCGACGTGCTCGCGGATGCGGTAGGCGCTGAGCACGAAGCGGCCGGGGCCGAAGGTACGCTCGTGCAGCCGCTCGATCGCCTGCGCATCGCCGGCGGCCTCGGGAAGGATGGTGACTGAGAGATCGTTCATGTCAGCACAGCGTTTTCGAGCGAAGTGGGCACCGGTTCGCGTTAAGAAAACGCGTCAATACAAAGAGCGGGATAGCATTTGAGACGGCGGAGGTCCATCGGCGCGACGCTCGCCTGCGTTCCTGTTCAGCGCCGGCTGGGACAAATAGGCGAGCATCTTCATTTCGCGCCGTCCTCGCGTGACCGTGTCGAGCACGAGCCCCGACGACACCGACAACAGCGCCATGATCATCAAGCCCATCGACAGCACGGCCGTCGGCAGGCGCGGCACGAGGCCGGTCTCGATGAAGGTGATCACAATTGGGATCGCCAGGATGACCGACATCAGCGCCAGCAGGATTCCGATCATCGTGAAGAAGCGCAGCGGCCGCTCGGAGCGGTAGAGCTTGAGCATGGTGCCGAGGATACGAAAACCGTCCCGCCAGGTGTTGAGCTTCGAGAACGACCCTTCGGGGCGCGCGTAGTAGGGCGTCTCGACCTCGGCGACCGGCAGCGACAGTTCCAGCGCATAGACCGCAAGCTCGGTCTCGATCTCGAAGCCGTCGGAGAGCACGGGGAAGGACTTGACGAACCGGCGCGAGAACACGCGGTAGCCGGACAGGATGTCGTTGAAGGCCTCGCCGAAGGTCGACGACAGGAAGCCCGTCAGCATGCGGTTGCCGGTGCGGTGGCCGAGCCGGTAGGCAGCCTCTGCCTGATCGACGCGAAGGCCGACGACCATGTCGAGATGCTCGTCGAGGAGCTTATCGATCATGCGCGATACGCTCGGCGCATCATAGGTCGCATCGCCGTCGACCAGCACATAGACGTCGGCCTCGACGTCGGCGAACATGCGGCGCACCACGTGGCCCTTGCCCTGCCGCCGCTCGCTGCGCACGATCGCGCCGGCGTCGCACGCAACGCCTGCGGTGCGGTCGCGCGAATTGTTGTCGTAGACATAGATCTCGGCCGAGGGCAGCGCCTTGCGGAAATCGGCGACGACGGTCGCAACCGCAGCCTCCTCGTTGTAGCAGGGCACCAGCACGGCGATGCGAAGTTCCGTCGATGTCATCGCGCCAGCGCTCCAACGCTTGCCGCCCCATGACGGAGCGGCGCCTCTTCCGAGGCTTCCACCGGCTGCATCAGCGCGGCAAAGGACAGGCTCCACAGCGTCAGCATCGCAATCGGCACGACGTAGTAGGACGTGAAGACCGGATGGCTGAAGAAGAAGACGAGATTGACCAGGAGATTGCCGGCGGCGACGAACGCGACCTGCCGCACGCCGCCCTCGCCCATCCACAACTGCCAGGCGGTCGAGCCGATCGCGAGCATGATTACCGCGAACTGCATGTCGCTCAGATACTGGCCGAGCACGCTGAGACTGAACGCAGGCGCGACCACGTCGGCACCACCATAGGTGGTGGCCAGCGGACTGCCGGCGTTGATGGCCTGGGCGATCAAGGTCGGCGCCATGCCGACCAGGACCGCAATGCCGAAGCCAAGGCCCTGCGCAAAGCTGATGAGCTTGCGCGACCACACGAAGGGAATGCCGAGGAACAGGAAATAACCGGCCGCGAGCAGCGCATTGGGCAGGCGGAAATTGACGGACAGCCCCAACAGGAGGCCGATCAGCACGACGGGCCACAGGCTCTGCCGCGCCCTGACCAGCCACCACGCGGTCAAGAATCCTGCGCCAGCGCAGACCGCCATGGTCGGTGCGATCGAATAGCTCGCCTTGGCCGGGTTGATCATGAGGTAGACAGCGAGCGCGCCGAACATGCCGGCACCCGCCGTCAACGGCAGCGTGCGCGCCGCGAAGATGCCGAGCAGCGCAAGGGCACAGACGATCAGGCTCGCGCTGACATAGAGCGGCACCACCTGATGACCGGCCGGAAACAGCGCGAGCAGCGCGCCCGTGCCGGGCGGATATTGCAGCACGAATTTGCCATTGCTGCCGTTCGGCATGGGCGTGTGGCAGGGCCAGCGCGCCGGCTCCTGCCACCCGGGATAGGCGATCTCCTTCAGCTTGCCCTCGAAATAATGATCGTAATCCAGCACCGCATTCGTGTTGAGTCCACCGATGCCGAAGCGCTGGAACAGATGCGCCTGACGCAGATAGCAGACATCGTCATAGACGCCGCGCGCCTCGTTCCAGCGTGACATCGTCACGATGTTGCTGGCGAGGATCGCAAGGCAGATCAGGCCGAAGGTGATTTTGAGGCTCGTCATCCGGTGTCCGTGGCGTCCTTAGGAAAGCGCCGCCCTAGTAGCATAGCCGCGCCTCATCGCCACGTCGCAGTCTGCGGGCGGCCTTCCAGCACCTCCGCGATCCGCAGCCGCGTGCCGGGCGTGGTGCCCTCGGGCAGGGCGGAGCTTGCGAAGAACCCGCATTCGATGATCTCGCGGTTGGGCTCCGGCAGGCGCTCCTGGCTGAACTCCCTGACCACATAGACCGCGACATGGTCGCGGCGCGAGACGTGGCTGTTCAGGAAGATGCCGTGCAGCACCGCCTCGCCGGTGAGGTCGATGTCGCCCTCCTCCTTCAATTCGCGCCGCATTGCAGCTTCCATGGTTTCACCGAGATCGACACCGCCGCCCGGCAGATACCAGCCGTTGACATAGCTGTGCCTGACCAGGAAGACGTGATTGTCCCGGTCCAGCACCACGGCGCGGACGCCAAGCGTCATGCCGCGGACGAGCAGGAAGTAGGTGTGAAAGACGCGGCGCAGCAGGTACTCGTATTTCCGTCGCATCTGGTCCAGACGTCCTGCCATCAGGCTCCTTCCAAAACCCTCTTGCAAGCTTTCCATGAAGCTTTCCTTGCGTCGCAAGACAGACCTTGCCATTACAGCACGCGAATAGCGAGGCAATCGCGCATCTGATGGCACCGTTCACACTCGCGCATCTGTCCGACCCGCATCTGGCGCCGCTGCCGAGGCCGCGGCTGATCGAGCTCGCGGGCAAGCGTGCGCTCGGCTACGCCAACTGGACACGCAACCGTCGCAAATACCAGCGCCGCGAGGTGCTCGACGCGCTGGTCACGGACATGAAGGCGCAAGGCCCCGACCACATCGCGGTGACGGGAGACCTCGTCAATCTGGCGCTCGAGGCCGAGTTCGCGCCGGCGCTGGCCTGGCTCGAAGGCGTCGGTCCGCCGGATCGCGTCACCGCGATCCCCGGCAATCACGACGCCTATGTCAGCGCGACACGCCAGCGCTTTGGCGAAACTTTCCTGGATTACATCGCTGGCGACGAGCCTGCGGCGAGCTTCTTTCCAGCCGTGCGGCGGCGCGGACCAGCGGCGCTGATCAGCCTGTCGACGGCGGTGCCGACGGCGCCCTTGATGGCGACGGGCACGCTCGGCGGCGACCAGCTCGCAGCGCTCGCAGAGGTGCTGGCGGGGCTTTCGAGCGAACATGTCTTTCGCGTTCTGCTCGTGCACCACCCCCTGAGGTCGAAGTCGCGCCACAAGCGGTTGACCGATTCGGATGCGTTGCTCGCGCTGATCAGGCAGCACGGCGTCGAGCTGATCCTGCACGGCCACGACCACGTGCATTCGACGATGTGGTTCGAGGGCCCCAACGGCAACGTGCCCGCGGTCGGCGTGCCGTCGGCCTCGGCGCTGGCGCATGGGCGCTACCCGGCGGCGGCGTATAATCTGTTCACCATCGAAAGGGACAACGCCGGCTGGCGCTGCGAGCAGACCGTGCGCAGCCTGGATCATGGGTTGGAGATTCGGCAAATCAAGCACGTGCGGCTGGTTTGAGGGGCACTGTCATTCCGGGGCGATGCGTGAGCATCGAACCCTGAATGACGAACAGAGAGATTTGCGTTCTCCTCACCAGCTCTGCAACGCCGCGAGCACGGCGACGCCGAACAGGGCGGCGGCGCCGAGGATGAAGCCGAAAACGAAGGGCCAGATGCGGGAGCGGCGTGGCTTCTCCGGCTCGGCCGCCTTGGACTCGGGCGGCACGACCATCGCGTGCTGGCGCTCGATCATGCGGCGAGCGACGTAATCCGTCACCGCATCGACGATGTCGGCCGTGTCGTGCGACTCGGCGAGGACGATACGGCCGAAGCGGGTATCCTGGACGAACCGATACATCCGCTTGTCGCGTCCCATCACGATGTGGGCAACGACGTCGATCCACAGCCGCGGCGTGTCGCCCTGGCTGATGCCACGGTCGAACAGGTCGATCTGCTCCGGCACCTGCACGAACAGGGGATCGAGCGCGTCGTTGAGGATCTCCAGCCGCGCCACCTCGGCATCGCGCAGGTCGACCACGACGCCGGTCCGGTCGGCGGCCTCGATCCGCGCCCGCAACAGCGCATCGCGCAGCCGCACGGTGCGCGGTTGAGGAACATTGGTCCCGGCGATCTCGGGCTCTGACATGGTTCGGCTCCTGGACGAGGTCCATTAACCTATCAGCAACCATGATCGCCGCAAAGGCCGTACAATTCCAGACACTTAAGGCGCTCGAGGGCGGTTTTCCACGTCCCAAAAACAGACGATCCCACCCGAGCCTGAGCCCGGATGGGACCGTCCATCCTTGGACGTCTTCTTAATTGGTGCGGCAGCGAGCCTTTATTATTTGAGCATGATCTTTTCGGAAAACCGCTGCACACTTTTCCGAATCAAGCTCTAGGCTGCCGGAGCGCGGTGCGGTTCTTCCACGATGGAGAAGCGGACGCCGGCCTTGTGGCGGTTCTCTTCCGACACCTCACGCCAGCAGTCCTCGGCCTCTTTACGGGACTTGAAGGGGCCTTTGACCTGGGCCGAGCCTTCCACGAGCTTGTGGAAGTTCATCGAGCCGAACTCGCCGCCGATCACCCAGAAATTGCTGCCTTTGGTCATAGTCAGTCTCCTCAATTCCACCGTTAGCCGAACTGGTTCATCGTGTTGTGGGCGCCGCCCGCCTTCAGGGCAGCCTCGCCGGCGAAGTACTCCTTGTGGTCGTCGCCGATGTCGGAGCCGGCCATGTTCTGATGCTTCACGCAGGCGATACCCTGACGGATCTCGGCGCGCTGGACGTTCTTCACGTAGCCGAGCATGCCCTGCTCGCCGAAATACTCCCTGGCGAGATTGTCGGTGGACAGAGCGGCCGTGTGATAGGTCGGCAGCGTGATCAGATGGTGGAAGATGCCGGCGCGCTTGGCCGAATCCGCCTGGAAGGTGCGGATGCGATCGTCGGCTTCCTTCGCCAGCTCCGTGTCGTCGTACTCCGCCTTCATCAACTCGGCACGGTTGTATTTGCTGACGTCCTTGCCGGCTTCCTTCATCGCATCGTAGACCTGCCAACGGAAGTTGAGAGTCCAGTTGAAGGACGGCGAGTTGTTGTAGGCCAGCTTGGCGTTCGGGACGACCTTGCGGATCCGATCGACCATGCTGGCGATCTGCTCGATATGCGGCTTCTCGGTCTCGATCCACAACAGGTCAGCGCCGTTCTGCAGCGAAGTGATGCAGTCGAGCACGCAGCGATCTGCACCGGTGCCCGGGCGGAACTGATAGAGATTGGAGGGCAGCCGCTTCGGACGCATCATCTTGCCGTTCTGGTTGATGATGACATCGCCGTTGCGGGCGTTCGCCGCCGTGACTTCCTCGCAATCGAGGAAGCTGTTGTACTGATCGCCGATGTCGCCGGGCTTGTGGCTGACAGCGATCTGCTGCGTGAGGCCGGCGCCGAGCGAGTCGGTGCGGGTCACGATGATGCCGTCCTCGACCCCGAGTTCGAGGAAGGCGTGACGGCAAGCGCGGATCTTCGCCAGGAACACCTCGTGCGGCACTGTGACCTTGCCGTCCTGGTGGCCACACTGCTTCTCGTCCGAGACCTGGTTCTCGATCTGGAGCGCGCAGGCGCCCGCTTCGATCATCTTCTTGGCGAGCAGATAGGTCGCCTCGGCGTTGCCGAAGCCGGCGTCGATGTCGGCGATGACGGGGACGACATGGGTCTGGAAGTTGTCGATCTTCTCGATCAACTCCTTTTCCCTGGTCTTGTCGCCTTCCTTGCGCGCCTTGTCGAGGCTGCGGAAGATGTCGTTGAGCTCACGGGAGTCGGCCTGGCGCAGGAACGTGTAGAGCTCCTCGATCAGGGCCGGCACCGAGGTCTTCTCGTGCATCGACTGGTCGGGCAGCGGTCCGAACTCGGAGCGCAGCGCGGCGATCATCCAGCCCGAGAGGTACAGGTAGCGGCGATCGGTGGTGCCGAAGTGCTTCTTGACCGAGACCAGCTTCTGCTGGGCGATGAAGCCATGCCAGCATCCGAGCGACTGGGTGTACTTGGTGCTGTCAGCATCATAGGCCGCCATGTCGGCGCGCATAAGCGCCGCGGTGTAGCGGGCGACGTCGAGGCCGGTCTTGAAGCGGTTCTGCAGGCGCATGCGCGCGACGGCTTCGGCCGACACCCCGTTCCAGGTCGGCTTGGTCTTGAGGAGCGCCTCGGCCGCTTCGACTTCGCTCTGATACGAGGCCGGGCTCTGGAGGGTACTGATGCCGCGGGGCTGGTAGTTCATGTGCCTGATCCTTTCGTCGACGACGGCTGTGGCTAGCCATCGACAATCTTGACAGTGCATTGCGAAATGCGTGTCAGGAGCTAAACGCGAAAACTGAAACTTCGTATAGATGGCTTGTTTCTTATTGGTGATGTCATGTAACATCGGAACATGTAACAGATGTTATTTTGTAAAATTTGTAAAACATATAGGTCAATAAGACTGTCCTTAACGACTCTGGAGACTTAAGATGCCCGCCGATTCCGGGAAGAAACTGTTCGTCGGCCCACGCTTCCGGCGGATCCGACAGCAACTGGGGCTGTCGCAGACCCAGATCGCCGAGGGGCTCGGGATCTCGCCGAGCTACATCAACCTGATCGAGCGCAACCAGCGGCCGGTAACCGCACAGATTCTGTTGCGGCTGGCCGAGACCTACGACCTCGACCTGCGCGACCTTGCGACCGCCGACGAGGACCGCTTCTTCGCCGAGCTGAACGAGATCTTTTCCGATCCGCTGTTCCGCCAGATCGACGTCCCCAAGCAGGAGCTGCGCGATCTCGCCGAGCTCTGCCCCGGCGTCACCCACGCGCTGCAACGGCTCTACGCCGCCTATACCGAGGCGCGCCAGGGCGAGACGCTGGCCGCGGCGCAGATGGCCGACCGCGACGTCGGCACGCGCTATGAGGCCAATCCGGTCGAGCGCGTGCGCGAGCTGATCGAGGCCAACCGCAATTACTTTCCGGAGCTCGAGCAGGCCGCCGAAGCCCTGCGCGACGAGTTGAATGTCCCGGCCGAAGGGCTTTACGCCGCCCTCGTGACGCGGTTGCGCGAAAAGCATTCGGTTCAGACCCGGATCATGCCGGTCGACGTGATGCGCGAGACCTTGCGGCGCTTCGACCGCCATCGTCGCCAGCTCCTGATCTCCGAGCTCGTCGATCCGCCCGGCCGCGCATTCCAGCTTGCGTTCCAGCTCGGGCTCGGCGAATGCGCCCAGCATCTCGAAACCATCATCGGTCGCGCCGGGCCGCTGGACGATGCGCCGCGGCGTCTGTTCCGCATCACGCTCGGCAATTATTTCGCCGCCGCCGTGATGATGCCCTACCAGCCGTTCCTCGCGGCAGCCGATGCGCTGAACTACGACATCCACGTGCTGGCGCAGCGCTTCAATTCCGGCTTCGAGCAGGTCTGCCATCGCCTGACAACGTTGCAGAGGCCGAACGCACGCGGCATCCCCTTCTTCCTGCTCCGCGTCGATAATGCCGGCAACGTCTCAAAACGCTTCTCCTCCGGCACCTTCCCATTCTCGAAGTTCGGCGGCACGTGCCCCCTGTGGAACGTGCATTCGACCTTCGACACGCCGGACCGGCTTCTGAAGCAGGTGATCGAGCTGCCCGACGGCACGCGCTACTTCTCGATCGCGCAGATGGTGCGCCGGCCCGTGGCGTCCCACCCTCTGCCGCAGCCGCGCTTTGCCATTGGTCTCGGCTGCGAGATCCGCCACGCCTCGCGCCTCGTCTACGCCGCCGGCATGGATCTGGAGAAGGCCGAGGGCACGCCGATCGGCGTCAACTGCCGCCTCTGCGAGCGCGAAAACTGCGCCCAGCGCGCCGAGCCGCCGATCACGCGCACGCTGATTCTGGATGAGACGACGAGGCGGGTGTCGAGTTTCGCGTTCTCGAATGCACGGGAGTTGTGAGGGGCTGAGCGCGTTTGGCGGAAGCCATACGCCGACCGCTGTCATGCTCCGCGCAGGCGGGCATCCAGTACGCCGCGGCCTCTCGGTTCAATCACAGCCGTCTCGGCATACTGGATCGCCCGGTCAAGCCGGGCGATGACAGTTGAGAGTGCGGCCTGAGCGCGGCCCCTTCCCGACCGGTCCCAACTCCTACGCCAGCGTGTGCACGATCACCGGCCCGGCCGCAGCGCTGGCGTGGCCTGCGAGCAGCGGGCCCAGATCCTTCTCGATCCAGGCGATTGCGCGCCGGTTCGCCTCTTCCGCCTGCTCGAACTTGTCGAAGATGGAGATCGCGGTCACCGTGTCGTCGCCGGCATAGACCACGTAATAGGCGCGGAAGCCGTCGACATCGCTGATGATCGGAACGGCGCCTTCCTTGATGCGGCGCGCCAGCTCCTCCGCGCTCCCGCTTTTCGCCTTGGCCTGACGGATGGCGGCATACATGGGATCCTCCTTCCGGCTCGCTAATTGGGGGCGTGGTGCCCGGCGGCGATGTTACGCCGAAGCGCCGGGCCGATCCACGCCCTCGCGCGAAGTTGTGCAAGCGATCTGCCCGCCCCTTCACATTGTCGAGCGGATGCGGCATCTGCATAGTCGCGCGCAACAATCGTGACCGTTACGAAGAGGACAGAAGACATGGCGGACGCCGACCTGGATGTCGTGATCCGGCAGCTGGCAAGACAGCTCCACACGGGCCTGATGGCCCGCGCCAAGGAGCGGCGGGATCGCTTCAATACCCTCGCGGCCAAGGCCAAGGGCAAGGACGCCCGCGAGCGCTACAAGCTGATCGCGAAGAGCACCATGGAGCAGGCCACCACTGCGGCCAAGCGCCTCCAGATGTCCGCCGACAACGTCGCCGACAGCTACGCAAGGTCGATGCGCCTCGCGGCCAGCGCAGCCGCCGCGCAGACGGCCGAGACGAAGCAGCCGGCGGAGAAGAAGCCGGCGAAGGAAAAGCCGGCGGCCAAGAAGAAATCAGCAAAGAAGAAGACCAAGTAACTGCCCTGCCTCACCGCAGCGGGGCGGAGATGTGGGTCGGCCTTGGTTCGCCCAGCTCGTCGAGCTTGGCGCGGGCGAGCTGATGGGCGGCACCGTCGGGGCGCTCCGGAAGCGCGAGGACGGCTGCGAAATCGGCTCGGGCTTCCTGAGCTCGCCCGCTCGCGAGCAATGTGAGGCCGCGATTGAGGCGCGCGTCCGCATCATTGGGCGCAAGGCGGAGGGCGGTGTTGTAGCTCAGCATCGCGCGCTGGAGATCGCCCTTGGCCGCAAGCACTAGACCCCGCTCGGAATAGGATGCGGCGAGCTTCGGATCGAGCGCAATCGCCTGATCGTAGTCGGCGACCGCGTGGTCGAGTTCGCCGTTCTGCAGGTGGGCCCGGCCGCGGTCGCGGAAGATGGTGGCACGGTTCGGGTTGAGATGAACTGCCAGGTCGAAATCCGCGATCGCCCGTTTGGCGTCCCCGTGCCGCAGCGCGATGCGCCCGCGCCCCTCATAGGCGAAGGCGATCAGCGAGCCGCGGAACGGGCTGAAGCCGATCACGGCCGAGCAGACGTCCGGTTCGTTGGCATCGCCGCAATTGACGACGGTGTGCAACGACAATCCGACGAGAATGCCCGACACGATCAACAATGGTGCGGTTAATCTGGTCATCGCCGGCGGTCGCCGGCAACAGGCCGGCCACGCATCCCCTTTCAGACGCTTGAGGTCTGCACCGGTGTTAGCACCGGCAGGGACGATCTTATGTGCGCCAGCTCACAAAGCGGGCCACAATCGCAGGGTTGCGCTGGCCTTCAGGTCGCCCAGTCAGACGCCCACGAGAGCGCTCTCGTCAGCCACATTGCCAGCAGACAACACCAGCCAATAGCAGCAAGTGCGAAGGACGTCAGAAGGAGCGCGCCTTCCGCATTGACCAGAAAACCCTCGTGCGACGCTGCCTCGTCCCGCACGGCCCGGTTCATGTGCAACATGCGCACCTCCGGCAATTTCGTTTAAACAATTCTCTCGCTCGGCAAGCCATCCGGCCTGCCGACTCGCCAAAAAAAGCGAGTCGCATTGGTGTGAATCAATGCGAGCCGAAGCGCAAGAGTCCTTTTGGACAAGAAGGCTCGCAAAGCGCCTCCTGACGCTGAATTCGATCACCGTCAGCAATGCGACGTTGAATGGGCCGGTTTCGCGCATCAATTGTGGCGCCATCACGGCACAGCTGCGACGGCTGGACCAATTGGTGTCGGCTCATCCCCATGGTCCGCGCGAGGACGAGCGCCCCCATGGACTTTGCGGCACATAGTTTTCGTTGGCACCGAGCGATGGCGCCCCGTTCGCGCCGAGCTCGGCCGCGAGCTGCTGGAGCGCGTCGATGCGGTTCTGGGTCGAGGGATGGGTAGCAAAGAGACTGTCGACGCCGTGCCCCGACAGCGGGTTGATGATGAACATGTGCGCCGTCGCGGGATTGCGCTCGGCGTCGAGATTGGGCACCTGATGCGCGGCATTCTCGATCTTGACCAGCGCGGATGCGAGCCACATCGGCTGGCCGACGATGCGTCCGCCGAGATCGTCGGCGGCATATTCGCGGGTGCGGCTGATCGCCATCTGTACCAGCATTGCAGCGAGCGGCGCGAGGATCATCATCAGGATCGAGGCGACGATGCCGGGACCGGAATTGTTGTTGCGGTGGCCGCCGAAGAACATGCCGAACTGCGCCAGCATCGAGATCGCGCCCGCAACCGTTGCGGTGATGGTCATGAGCAGCGTGTCGTGGTTTTTGACGTGCGCAAGCTCATGCGCGATCACGCCGGCGAGCTCCTCGCGGCTGAGCTGATGCATCAAGCCGGCGGTGACGGCAACCGCGGCATTCTGCGGATTGCGACCGGTGGCAAACGCGTTGGGCTGCGCCTCGTCCATCACGAACACGCGCGGCATCGGTAGGCCCGCACGGCCAGCAAGCTCGGCGACGAGCCCGACCAGTTCCGGCGCGCTGGCGCGGTCGACCTCGTGGGCACCGTACATCGAGAGCACCATGCGGTCGGAGTTCCAGTAGGCGAAGAGATTGGTGGCCGCCGCGATCACCAGCGCGATCAGGGCACCTGCGGCGCCGCCGATGAGATAGCCGACGCCCATGAACAGGGCGGTCAGGCCTGCGAGGAGAATTGCCGTGCGAAGATAGTTCATGGTCGTCTCCGTCAGCCGGCCATGGGCAAGCCGTCAGCCGGCGCAATGGAAGTATGGATGCGCCGTCGTGCCGCAAGATAGGCCGCTGCGTCGGAGGGCCGCGGCGGGTGCAGGCAAGGTCAAATTCGGCACCCGTAAACCTTACCGCGCATTTGCACCAAAGCCCACGCCGAAGTTTACCCGTTGGAAAGGCAGCCGCCGCTTAATCGAGGACAACCGGGCACCCCAGGCCTGCCTGGGCATTACTCGGTTCCATTGCCACCAGTCAGCAAGGTGACTGCCTATGATGGACCGATCTCGAGCGATTTCCGCAAGCGATACATCTCCGCCCTCCGCGCGCGAGGCAGAAGGTGCCTCCGAAGCCAGGAATTCGGATGCAAGGAGTTCGGATGCCAGGAGCTTGCAGCAGACGCTGCAGGAACGCCTGTTTGCCGATGAGGAACATCCGCAGGAACCGGCCGTCCGGATGGAGGGCGCGGAGCCGGCGTCGCACTGGCGGTATTTGTGGCGGGGCTTGAAGATCGCAGCAGGCCTTGCCGTGATTGCGGTGTTCGGCTGGCTGCCGCTACGCGCCATGCTGCAGAACTCCAGCGTCGAAGCCGTGCTGAACTCCCGCCTCGTCACCCTGCGTGCGCCGATCGGTGGGCGCATCATCGCAGCCTCCGATCCCATCAAGGATCGGGCTCGGCTTGATGCCGGCGCGGTCGTGCTGCGCGTGGTCAACCCGCGCGGTGATCGTACGCGACTCGATGACCTCCGGCGGCAGAAATCGCGCCTGGAAAACGAGCGGCCGTCGCTTGCGGCCAAGCTGGCCACGGCACATGCAGCACAGCAGGACCTCGCGCGGCAGGCCGAGCAGTTCAAGAATGGACGCGTCCTGCAGCTCGAGGCACGCATCGCCGAGATCCAGACCTCGATCGAGGCAGCAGCGGCGCGGCGCGAGGAAGCGAGCGCAGCGGTGGATCGCGCCTCGTCATTGTCGAAATCCGGCAACATCTCCACGGTCGAGCTCGCCCGGCTGACGCGCGAGCTCTCGGTGGCGCAACAGACCGAGCTCGGTGCGCGCAAGCGGCTGGATGCGGCCAAGGTCGAGCTGACCGCGGCGCAAAGCGGCTCGTTCCTCGGCGACAGCTACAACGACCGGCCGAGCTCGGTGCAGCGCGAGGAGGAGATGCGCCAGCGTGCCAAGGACCTGGAAGCCGATCTGATGCGTATCGATACGGAGGTCGCCTGGCTTGCGAACGAGATCATCACGGAGGAGATCCGCTTCACCGATCTCTCCGAGGCCAACATCAAGACGCCGGTCACAGGCCGCGTCTGGGAGATGATGACCTCGCCGGGCGAGGATGTGCAGGCGGGCCAGCCGTTACTCAAGGTGCTCGATTGCAGCGGCGCCGTCATCACCGCCAACGTCACCGAGAGCGTCTATAACCGCCTGCAGCTTGGCGACCACGCCACCTTCGAGCCGAATGACGGCGGCGAGCCGATCTCCGGCACCGTTGTCAACCTGACCGGCTCGGCCGGTGCGCCCGCCAATCTCGCCATCAATCCCGATGCGCTGAACAAGGAGCCCTATCGGGTGACGGTGGCCCCGGCCGATGCGGCCGCCCGCGACTGCACGGTCGGCCGGACCGGGCGGGTCGTCTTTGGCCGGAACGAGACCACGCCATGATGGCGGCACTGGCGCCCGGCTTTCTCGCGCTCGGCGCCTTCATGGCGATGGTGCCACTTCTCAGGCGTGACAACACGCTGGCGCGCTCGCTTTTGACCGGCGTGTCGTTCGTCCTCCTGCTGCGCTACTTCTACTGGCGCGTCACCAAGACCCTGCCTCCACCCGGGCTGACCGCGGATTTTTTCTTCGGCTATCCCTTCATGCTGGCCGAAGCGGCCTCGCTGGTCGCGGTCGCATTGTCGCTTCTGTTCCTCAGCCGCACCACCTGGCGCACCACCGAGGTCGATAGCCGCGCCACCGATCCGAAGGCGCCGCTGATCGACGTCTTCATCTGCACCTACAACGAGGAGCGATCGATCCTCGAGCGCACCATCATCGGCGCGACCGGAATGGAGTACGGCAATTACCGCGTCTGGGTGCTCGACGACGGACGCCGGCTGTGGCTACGGCACCTCGCGGGCGAACTCGGCTGCCACTATCTCACGCGTCCCGACAACCGCCATGCCAAGGCGGGCAACATCAACCACGCGCTGAGGCATGTCGGCGCTCTGCCGGAACGGCCGGACTTCATCGCCGTCCTCGATGCGGACTTCGTGCCGCGACCGGACTTTCTCGCGCGGACCATCAGCCTGATGGAGGACGCAACCGTCGGCGTGGTGCAGACGCCGCAGCATTTCATCAATCCCGATCCGATCCAGACCAACCTCGCCGCGTCAGACGTGTGGCCCGACGAGCAGCGCTTCTTCTTCGACATCCTGATGCCGGCCAAGGATGCCTGGGGCGTCGCCTTCTGCTGCGGGACCTCGTCCCTGATCCGCTATGCCGGGCTGATTCAGATCGGCGGTTTCCCGACGGACTCGGTGACGGAGGATTATCTCGTTACGTTGCGCCTGAAGGAGCGCGGCCTCAAGACCGTCTATCTCAATGAGCGGCTGACGATCGGGCTCGCGCCGGAAGGGCTGAAGGAATACATCACCCAGCGCGGCCGCTGGTGTCTCGGCTTCATGCAGATCGTGCGCGGCCGCAGCAGTCCGCTGTCGCGGACATCGAAGCTGACGCTCATCGACCGGCTCTCGCTGGTCGATGCCTTCATGAGCTGGACGACAGTCTACTTCGCCAAGATGTTCGGGCTGGTCGTGCCCTGGCTGTTCCTGCTGTTCGGAATCAAGGCGGTGCAGGCGGACCTCGCCGAACTCTTGCACTTCTTCCTTCCGTTCTATGTCTGGCATGGACTGACGATGGCCTGGCTGTCGCACGGCCGTTCGCTTGCCATGATGACGGATGTGTCGCAGCTCGTGGCGGCGCCCGCGGTGCTGAAGGCCGTCACCACGGGCCTGCTGAGGCCCAAGGGGCACAAGTTCAAGGTCACTGCCAAAGGCGGCGACCGCGACAAGAAATTCGTCGAATGGCCGCTGCTGCGGCTCTATGGCACCGCGCTTCTGATCACGCTCGCGTCAATCGGCTATGCCTTCATCCTGCATTTGCGCGGCGAGAGCATTGCCTATGGCGGCCTCGCGCTGGCCTGGAGCCTCTACAACGCGTTCATCCTCACCGTCGTCTGCTTCGTCTGCATCGAGCAGCCGCGCAAGCGCAAGGCCGAACGCTTCGTCCGCAACGAGGCCATCCTGTTGCGCCAGGGCGGCACGTCGCACCTCGCCCGACTTGCCGATATCTCGATCACCGGCGCGCGACTGATCGATCCCGCCCCACCTGCGATCGGCAGCGCGATCGAATGCCAGATCTATGGCCGTTCCATCGCCGCCACCGTGGTGCGGCGGACCACGGACGGCTTTGCCGTGCGGTTCGAAGAGGGCATGGACACGCGCGTGCACGCGGTCCGGGCGTTCTATGCCGGCGAATATGTGCGCGCCTATCGCGGCATCAAGGCGTTGCCCGTCGGGAAAGCCCTGATGTTGCGGTTGTTCGGCTAGCGGCAACGGGGTGGCGCGAGGCCGGCTCTTCACCTAAACTTCGAGAGATTCCTCTCGCCCTTCCCGCTGCCGGAAACCCTATGCTCCAGACCCGATTCGCGATCGCGGCCGTCACGCTGCTCGCACTCTCCGCTACCGCTTCCGCTCAGTTGTTGCCGCCCCCCGGAAAGCCAGCGGCGGCAAAGCCGGTAGCGCCCTCGCCGCGCGCGGCCTCGTGCCACAATGGTGCGAGCTTCGACCGCTTCCTGGCCGACGTGAAACAGCAGGCCATCGCCGCGGGCGTGTCGCAGCACGCGATCGCGGAAGCCTCGCCTTACCTCGTCTACGACCAGGGCATCGTCAACCGCGACCGCGGCCAGCGCGTGTTCGGTCAGCTCTTTACCGAATTCGCCGGCCGCATGGCCGCGACCTATCGCATGCAGAACGGCCAGCAGCACATCAGGCAATACGCTGCGGCGTTCGCGCGGGCCGAAAAGGAATACGGCGTGCCGCCGGCGGTGATCGCTGCGTTCTGGGGACTGGAGAGCGATTTCGGCGCCAACATGGGCAATCTGCCGACGCTGAAATCGCTGGTGTCGCTGGCCTATGACTGCCGCCGCTCGGAGATGTTCGTGGGCGAGACCATTGCGGCGCTCAAGGTGATCGACCGCGGCGATCTCACGCCCTCCGAGATGATCGGCTCCTGGGCGGGCGAGCTCGGGCAGACGCAGTTTCTGCCGACGCATTACGTCAACTACGCCGTCGACTATGACGGCGACGGAAGGCGCGATCTGCTCCGCAGCGGGCCGGACGTGATCGGCTCGACCGCGAACTACATCGCCAACGGGTTGAAGTGGCGGCGCGGCGAGCCGTGGCTGGAAGAGATCAAGGTGCCGGCAAGCTTGCCGTGGGAGCAGACTGACCTCTCGGTGCAGCAGCCGCGCTCGAAATGGGCGCAACTGGGCGTGACCTATCCCGATGGCCGGCCGCTGCCGAACGACAATCTCGCCGCCTCCGTGCTGCTGCCGATGGGGCGGACCGGGCCGGCCTTCATGGCCTATCCGAACTTCGCGGCCTACACCGAGTGGAATAATTCGCTGATCTATTCGACCACCGCCGGTTACCTCGCCTCGCGCATCGCGGGCGCGGCTCCCATGCGCAAGCCGGGGCAGCCGGTGGCGCAACTGCCGTTCAACGAGCTGAAGGAATTGCAGCAGCTCCTGGTGCGCGCCGGCTTCAACGTCGGCAAGGTCGACGGCGTGCTGGGCCAGCAGAGCCGCAGTGCCGTCAAGGCGATGCAGATCAAGTACGGCCTGCCCGCGGATTCCTGGCCGACGGCGGAGTTGCTCGCGCGCATGCGCGGTGGCACCGCGCAGGCACAGCCGGCGGGCGTGGTGCGGTAGGACTCTACTCGCAGTCATGCCCCGCAAATGTTTAGTCCGGGGACATGGCTGACACCTGTTCGGACACATCGCTGACAGGTTGGCCATTGGTCAAGCCGGGCGATGACGGCTGGAGAGAGCCGCACGAATGCATCGCAAGTCTATGCGGTAGAATTTTTGGCCTGCAGTTGGGGATTCGGCGATTGTATTCTGCTGCGATGCTCCCATCTCTTGGGACCAGGATACTTCCTGACGTCCCAACGAGAAGAGAGCATCACATGTCCTTTTATGACGCCGTCGTCCCAGCCTATCTGCAGATGCTGAACAGCCTCACGGGCCTGCTCGCCAAGGCGGAGGCCCATTGCGCGGCGAAAAAGATCGAGCCCGGCGTGCTGATCGGATCGCGGCTTTTTCCGGACATGCTGCCGTTCGGCAAGCAGATCCAGCTCGTCAGCGACTTCGCGGCCAAGGGCTGCGCGCGGCTCACGCACACAGAGGTGCCGTCGATGCCGGACACCGAGACGACGTTCGCAGAATTGAAACAGCGGCTGGCCAGGACGATCGACTTCGTGAAGGCGTTCAAGCCCGAGCAGTTCGAAGGCGCCGATGCCAAGGAAGTGACCTTCCCTGCCGGTCCCGACCGCACCGTGACGCTCAAGGGGCAGCAATTTTTCAGCTCGGTCTCGCTGCCGAACTTCTATTTCCATGCCGCGACCGCGCACGGGATTTTGCGCCACAATGGTGTCGAGATCGGCAAGCGCGATTTCCTCGGCATGACCTGAGATTTGCGATCCATTTTTTCCGCGGCACGGAGATCAACTCCGCTGCCGCGGACGAATTTGCAGAAAAACTCATCTCTTTAGGCATCTTCACCGACCCTTCGCGCAGCTCGCCTGCGCTTTCGGAATGGCTCCGCCCTTGCACGGGGTGTGGCGATGCACAAGTGTTCACCCACCCGTCCACTGCTGGAAAACATTCCCATGAGCCATCCGACCAAATTGTTTGAGCCCTATAAGCTTGGCCCGATCTCGCTGGCCAACCGCTTCGTGATGGCGCCCCTGACGCGCAATCGCGCAGCGCCCGGGACTTTCGTGCCGAGCCTGCTTGCGGCCGACTACTACGGTCAGCGCGCCTCCGCCGGGCTCCTCGTCACCGAAGCAAGCCAGATCTCCCAGCAGGGCCAGGGTTATCAGGACACGCCCGGCATCTACTCGAAAGACCAGGTCGCCGGCTGGCGCAAGGTGACCGATCGCGTGCATGAGCGCGGCGGGCGCATCTTCATCCAGCTCTGGCATGTCGGGCGCATCTCGCACACCGCGCTGCAGGCGAATGGCGGCGCGCCGGTCGCGCCAAGCGCGATCCGCGCAAAGGGCAAGACCTTCGTCAACGGCACCTTCGCCGACGTTTCCGAGCCGCGCGCACTCGAGCTCGCCGAAATTCCAGGGATCATCGACGATTTCAAGCGCGCCACGAAGAATGCGCTGGAGGCCGGCTTCGACGGCGTCGAGATCCATGGCGCCAATGGCTATCTGCTCGACCAGTTCGCGAAAGACGGCGCCAACAAGCGAACCGACGCTTACGGCGGCTCGATCGAGAACCGCGCGAAGCTGATGCTGGAGGTCTCGAAAGCCGTCGCCGCCGAAGCGGGCGCCGATCGTACCGGCATCCGCATCTCGCCGGTGACGCCGGCGAACGACATCTCCGATTCGAATCCGCAGGCGCTGTTCGACCACATCGTCGACGGGCTCAATGCGCTCAAGCTCGTCTATCTGCACGTCGTCGAAGGCGCGACCGGCGGCCCGCGCGACTTCGCGCCGTTCGACTATTTGGACCTGCGCAAGCGCTTCTCCGGCACCTACATCGCCAACAACGGTTATGATTTCGAGCTGGCGACGAAGGTGCTCGAAACCGGCGCTGCCGACCTCATTGCGTTCGGCAAGCCGTTCATCTCCAACCCCGACCTCGTCGAGCGGTTGAAGAAAAACGCGCCGCTCAACGACTGGGACAAGAACACGTTCTATGGCGGCGGCGCCAAGGGCTACACGGATTACCCGACGCTGGAAGCCGCCGACGCGGCGGAGTAGCGTTCGCTTGCACCCCATCCTCCGTCGTTGCGAGGAGCAAAGCGACGAAGCAATCCAGACTGCCGCGGAAAGACCCTGGATTGCTTCGCTTCGCTCGCAATGACGATGTGGTTGCAGGGTGCGCTCGCAGGAAAGAAAAAAGGCCGGGATCGCTCCCGGCCCGCTTGCGCTGCTTTCCGCTTACGCCGATGCGCGGGTTTCTGCTTCACCTGCCACCATCCGCTCGACGATACGGCGCATGCGTTGAGGAGCGGCGTCGATGGCGAGACGGATGGGCTTGGCGTTGGGCCGCGCCTGCGCGACCTCCTCGATGCGCTCCAGGATTTCCTTGTCCTCATTGAAGGCGATCCGGAAATCCGCGTGTAGGCGCTGATCGACGTCGGTATCGTCAGGCGCGAAGTTGCGGACGTGCAGCCAGTGGTCGATGCAGATCCTGTCATCGACGGGCGTAATGAAATGGCAGGCGAAGATCCGCAATCCCTTGCCGCGGTCCTCGGGATTGGCGATCGCGCCGGCATCGGCACTGCCGAAATCGATCACCGCGATGCAAGGCGCGACGTAATCATAGTAGTGCCAGCGATCGACATGTCCGCGGAAATTGCCGTACTTGGCAAACAATGGAATCGGTGGCGCATTCCGGATCCAGCGCCAAACCAGCACGCCGGTCTCGCTGAACGTATGTTCGACCGGAATGTCCTCGCTCGCGGAATTGCCGAGTGTCGAGAGGTGCACGAAGCTAACATGGGCGGGGTCGCAGAGGTTGTCGGCGAGGTTGAGATAGTTGGTCCCGATCCGTAGCGCGTCGCCCTCCGCCGCGTGCCAGCCGGGCTGGGCGAACTGCGGCAGGTCATAGATCAGCGAGGGGTCCGCCCGGCTGGGGTCGCCGGGCCAGATCCAGACCAGGCCCATCTTCTCCCGAAGCGGATAGGACGGAACGCGCGCATTCGGCGGAATCACCGGCTGGCCGGGAATGCGGATGCAACGGCCGTCCGAACCGAAGGTCATGCCATGATAGCCGCACTCGATGGCATCGCCCTTGAGCTTTCCCATCGACAGCGGAGCCAATCGGTGCGGACAGGCATCGTCGAGCGCAACGACGTCGCCGGCCTCGCTTCGATAGACCACGAGGTCCATGCCGAGAATGCGGTGGCGCGACAGCTTGCGCGTCACGTTGCGCGACCAGGTGAGCGGGTACCAAATGTTGCGCGGAGCGAGCAGGGTCATGGGACGGCCCCTAGTTCTTCAGCTTGGCGAGCACTTCGGTATCGGTCGGCTGGTACTCGGCGCCATCGACATAGCGCCAGTCGACCATCACGCCCTGGCCGTCACGCACGGCGAGCTTGCCGATATAGACCCCCATGGTCGATTGATGATCGATCGCGCGGAAGGCAATCGGGCCGACGGGCGTATCGAGCTTGAGGTGCTCCATGGCCTTGATCAAATCGTCGGGCTTGGTCGAGCCGGCGGTCTCGATCGCCTGCGCCAGCACCAGCGTATTGATGTAGCCGATGAGAGCGCCAATGTTCGGCGGTTCCTTGAAGCGGTCGAGATAGGCTTTCAGGAACGCGTCATGCGCCGGGGTCTTGATTTCGCTCCAGGGATAGCCGGTGACCAGCCATCCGGCCGGTGCTTCGTCCTTTAGCGGTGCAAGATACTCGGGTTCGCCCGTGAGAAGGCTCACGACCGGCCGGTTGGCGAAGGCGCTGCGCGTTGCCCCCTCGCGTACGAGCTTGGCGAGATCGGGTCCGAATGTCGCGTTGAAGATCGCCTCCGGATTGTCCGCGGTCATCGCCTGCACGACGGCGCCGGCGTCAATCTTGCCAAGCGGCGGCCACTGTTCGGAGACGAACTCGACGTCGGGTCTCAGGCGCTTCAATTCGCGCTTGAAGCTCGCGACGGCCGCCTGGCCGAACTCGTAATTTGGTGCAATCGTCGCCCAGCGCCGCGCCGGGAACTTGGCGGCTTCCTGGGCCAGGATGGATGCCTGCGTATACGTGCTCGGCCGCAGCCTGAACGTATAGCGATTGCCCTTCTCCCAGATCAGCGCGTCGGTTAGCGGCTGCGAGGCGAGAAAGAACATCTGCTTCTGTCTGGCAAAGTCGGCCACCGCGAGCCCGATATGAGACAGGATCGTCCCGGTCAGAAGCTCGACCTGCTCGGCGTCGACGAGTTGCCCGGCCTGCGTGATGGCAACGTCGGGCTTGCCGGCGTCGTCACGGGCGATGATCTGGAGCTTGCGGCCGAGAGCGCCGCCCTTGCCGTTGATCTGATCGCGGGCGAGCTCCCAGCCCTGTCGGTAACCGCGCGTTCCGATCGGCAGCGCCGAATAGCTCGATATCTCGCCGATCCTGATGGGAGGCAGCTCTGCGGCCGGCGCGCCCGATACGGCTGCCAGCCACCCAAGTACGACCAGTTTCACTGCACCTGACAGCCGCATGCGTCCTCCGTGACGGGACCAGTGAATGTATGTAGTACTTACTACATAACGAACACCCGCCCTGCCGGATTGTCAACGGGCAAAAAAGCGGCGGGACTTGCCAAAAAGCAGGCAGACCTCATCCTGCCGGTTGTGATTCCGAGGGTCCGCAATGGCGAATGAAACTGATGTGTCCAGGCGCGAGCCGGCTTCGCGGGTCAAGGCGGGTGCCCGCCGCAGGACGCCGGCGAAACCCGGCCGGCGGACACGCACGCCCGATCAGACGCGCGAGTCCCTGCTGCGCGCGGCGGTCGCCGAGTTCGCCCGCGAGGGCTATGGCGGTGCACGCGTCGACCGCATCAGCAAGGCAGCCAAGAGCAACGACCGCATGCTCTATTACTACTTCAAGAGCAAGGAGAAGCTGTTCCATCAGGTCATCGAGCACTGCTACGCCGACCTCGTCGCGCGCGAGGAAGCGCTCGAGCTCGACTTGTCGCGGCCGCGCGAGGCACTCGCCGCGCTGGTCGCGTTCAACTGGAACTACTACTGGGAGCACCCGGAGCTACTCAGCATCCTGGCGTCGGAGAACCTGTTCAAAGGACGTCACGTCAAGAACAACATCCGCCGAAGCTTTGCCAACTCCCAACTCGATATGCTGGGTCGCCTGATCGAAAGCGGCAGCAGCCGTGGCGAGTTCAGGCCGGACTGCGACCGCTTCCACCTCTATTTGTCGATCCTGTCGCTCACCTATTTCTACCGCGCCAATCTCTACACGCTGTCGAACTATATGCAGATCGACCTCGCCGAGGATGAACGACGGAGCGCGTGGCTCGCGCATGTGCAGGCGGTGATCGAGGACATGGTGCGGCGACGGGAGTGACGGTGCTACGGGCCCAGCGATGGCAGCGAAAATCCAGTCCGCGTGTCCCACAACTTCGTCACTGCGAGCGCAGCGAAGCAATCCAGACTCTCGCCGCGGAAAGACTCTGGATTGCTCACATGGGGAGTTGGTGTGTCAAGGTGGTTGGTCAGCTCTTTGTTCGATTGCAGGCCAGCTCTTCG